>NZ_SSXB01000001.1:0-222262 GCF_021698995.1 Blastococcus sp. KM273129
CGCCGATGGTACTGCCCTGGAGACGGGGTGGGAGAGTAGGACGCCGCCGGACAACCATTCACGAAGGGCCCCAGCCACCAGGCTGGGGCCCTTCGTCGTCTCCTCACCGCCGCCGTCGCCTCGGACGGCGGCCGTGTAGCAGGCGCGGCCGGGAGAGCGCCGGAGCCGATGCCGCGGTCAGCGCCGGCGGGGCTCCTTGGTGGTGGCCCCGACGTTGTCCGCGAACCAGGCGTTGAGCGAGCGGAGGTCGCGCCACGCGTCCCGCACCCGCTCCAGGGCCTCGGGTGTGTGCAGCCACCCCTCCGGGGCCCAGTGGCGCGCGGCGTGCAACGTCTTGTGCTTGAGCAGGTCGGTGCGCGGGTCCTCGGCCCGAGTAGCCGGCGGGCACGCGCACCAGGCGCTCGCCCTCGATCCGCCAGCCGGCGGCCCGCAGGCGGGAGACCTCCTCGGCGAGGCGGGTGCCCTGCAGCGGTTCGGCCACCGCTCGGCGGTTCCTCGCCACCTGGTCGGACTCCAGACGCCAGCAACCACCGGCGACGGTGAGCCCGTCCGCGGAGATCTGCACGTACCAGGCGCCCGCGCCGCGCCCCTCCGGGTTCACCACCGCGCCCTGGTGGTTCTTGTACGGGGTCTTGTCGTGGCTGAAGCGGACGTCGCGGTACGGCCGGAACACCTTGGCGGTCCCGAACTCCTGCGCCAGCGCCTCCACCAGCGCCGTCATGGGGGCGCGGACGTGGGCCTCGTACGCGGTGCGGTGCGCCGTCCAGTACGCCTTGCTGTTGTCCGCCTCCAGGCCCTCGTAGAAGACGAGCCCCTCGTCGGGGAAGCCGTCGAAGGTCATCGGTCCACGCCCTCCGGGTCCAGCGCGACGTGCCACCGCAGCTCCCGCAGCGGCGCCGCCCCCGTGTCCAAGGTGCGGGCCCAGCCGTCGGGGGCCCAGCCGGCCGACTCGTAGAAGCTCGCGGAGGCCTGGTCCGATTCCGCGAGCCAGACCTCGAGCCGGTCCGTGCCCTCGGCGGAGGCGAGGTCGGTGACCGCGGCGAGCAGCCGGCTGCCGTGGCCCCGGCGGCCCCACCGCGGCTCCACCAGCAGCGTGCTGATCTCGCCGGTGCCGGTGCCGGTCGCGACGGCCGCGAAGCCCACCACCGCGCCCTGCTCCACGGCGACCAGGACCCGGTGGTGCGCCGACGGTGGCGTGGTGACGGCCGAGCGCCAGGTCTCGGTGACCGCGGCCTCGTCCCACCCGTCGAGGACCTCCGGAGGCAGCAGGGAGCGGTACGCGGTCCGCCAGGTGATGCCCTGCACCCGCGCGATCGCGGCGGCGTCCTCGGGCCGCGCCGGTCGCACCGACACGTCCGCGGAGCCCGTGAGCCGGGGGAAGGGGATCGAGGTCACCCGGGCAGCGTAGGGGTGCCGGCCGGGGCGGCGGGTGTCGTACCGGCCGGGCAGGATCTCCGGTCGTGACGCCCGTCGAACGGTTGCCCGCCGCGCTGGCCCGGCGCATCGCCCTCGCCGCGCAGGGCTTCGCCGAGCCACGGCCGGCGACCGCCGTGGGGACGCGGCAGCTGCGCCGGCTCACCGAGCGGCTCGCCGTCGTCCAGATCGACTCGGTCAACGTGCTGTCCCGGTCGCACTACCTCCCGGCCTTCAGCCGGCTGGGGCCCTACCCCCGCGAGGTGCTGGACGCACTGGCCAACCGGCGGCACGACCTGTTCGAGTACTGGGCGCACGAGGCGTCGTTCCTCCCGGTGCGACTGCACCCCTTCCTGCGCTGGCGCATGGCGGCGGTGCAGCAGGAGGCCTGGGGCAGCATGACGAGGGTGCACCGGGAGCGGCCGGAGTACGTCGCGTCGCTGCTCGACCGGGTGCGCCGCGACGGGCCCCTCCGGGCCGGCGAGCTCCAGGAGCAGCGGCCGAACCGGCCGGGCAGCATGTGGAACTGGCACGCGGGCAAGGCGGCGCTGGAGTACCTGTTCTTCACCGGCGAGCTGACGGCGTCCTGCCGGACGGCGGGGTTCGAGCGCGTCTACGACCTGCCCGAGCGGGTGCTGCCCGCGGACGTGCTGGAGGCGCCCACGCCCCCCCGTCCGGACGCGGTGCGGGAGCTCGTCCGCACCGCGGCCCGGGCACTGGGCGTGGCCACCGAGGCGGACCTGCGCGACTACTTCCGGCTGACCCCGGCCGACGCCCGGACGGCGATCGCCGAGCTGTCCGACGCCGGTGAGCTGCTGCCGGTCGAGGTGGTCGGCTGGGGTCGTCCGGCGTGGCTGGACCCGGGGGCGCGCCGCCCCCGCTGGATCCGGGCCCGCGCGCTGTTGAGCCCGTTCGACTCCCTGGTGTGGGAGCGGCCGCGGGTCGAGCGGATCTTCGGCTTCCGCTACCGGCTGGAGATCTACACGCCGGAGCACCAGCGGGTGCACGGGTACTACGTGCTGCCCTTCCTGCTCGGCGACCGGCTGGTGGGGCGCGTGGACCTCAAGGCCGACCGGAAGGCCGGCGTCCTCCGCGTGCAGGCCGCACACGCCGAGGACGGGGTGGACCGCTCGGCGGTCGCGGCAGAGCTGGCCGCCGAGCTGAGGCTGATGGCCGGGTGGATGGGGCTGGACCACGTCGCCGTCGGGGACCGGGGGGACCTCTGGCCCGAGCTCAGCCGCGCGCTGGCCGCCGCGGCGTGAGCCCGGCGAGCCGGCGCACCACGGTGAGACCGCCCGGCTCCCCGGGCCAGTGCCGCACCAGCGCCTCGTCGCCTGCCCGCCGCACCACCGACCGCAGCACCCACGCGACGACCACGACGTCGTCGGCGTGGCCGAGGACCGGCACGACGTCGGGCACCAGGTCGACGGGGGAGAGCAGGTAGGCGAGCAGCAGCCAGAGCCGCACCCGCAGACCGGCCGGCAGGGACCGGTCGGCGGCCAGCCGGCGCACCAGCCGCACGACGTCGGGCAGCAGCCGCAGCCCGTCCCGCACGGTCAGCTCGTCGGGCCGGCTCCGCCACAGAGCCGCCAGGAGCAGCAGCCAGACGAGCAGCAGGCCGCCGGCGAGGGCGAGCAGCGGGCGCCACCACTCCACGCGCCCCAGTCTGCCCGGTCGCCGGCCGTAGGCTCGACGGGTGCCAGAGATCGCGCCGCTCCGGGTCCAGGTCGTCGCGCAGACCCAGTTCACCGCCCCCGCGGACGTCCCGTGGGAGACCGACGCCGACGGCGGGCAGGCGCTCGCCGAGTTCGCCGGCCGGGCCTGCTACGAGTCCTGGGACAAGCCGAACCCCGCGACCGCGACGAACGCCGGCTACCTGCGGCACATCCTGGAGGTCGGGCACCTCGCCGT
This sequence comes from Blastococcus sp. KM273129, assembly GCF_021698995.1. Classification (NCBI taxonomy): domain Bacteria; kingdom Bacillati; phylum Actinomycetota; class Actinomycetes; order Geodermatophilales; family Geodermatophilaceae; genus Blastococcus; species Blastococcus sp. KM273129. The sequence continues at coordinate 3,325 of NZ_SSXB01000001.1, forward strand.
CCTCGAGCACGGGACCGTGAGCATGTACCTCACCGGCGTCTCCCGGTCGCTCACCCACGAGCTGGTGCGCCACCGGCAGTTCTCCTACAGCCAGCTCTCCCAGCGCCACGTGCCCGAGGATGCCGCCGTCGTGGAGCCAGCGGTCATCGCCGCGGACCCGGAGCTGCACGCGCGGTTCGTCGCGGCGACCGGCGCGGCCGCGACCGCCTACGCCGAGCTGCTCGAGGGTCTGGAGCAGCGGCTGGCCGACGTCCCCAACGCCACCCTCCGGCGCCGGCAGGCCCGCCAGGCGGCCCGGTCGGTGCTGCCCAACGCCACCGAGTCGCGGATCGTCGTCACGGGGAACTACCGGGCGTGGCGGCACTTCGTCGCCATGCGGGCCAGCGAGCACGCCGACGTCGAGCTCCGCGAGCTGGCGATCGCCTGCCTGAGGGAGCTGCAGCGGGTGGCCGGGAACGTCTTCGGCGACTTCCGGATCAGCCGGCTGGCCGACGGCACCGAGGTCGCCGCCAGTCCCTTCGTCACCGAGGGCTGACCACCTCGGCGGCACCTCTGGGCACGCCCGTCGCCGGGGTCCCGGCACGTCGGGAGGCGGCCGTACCCTCGGGGCCGTGGCAGCCCCGATCGACACCCAGTACGAGGACCTCCTGCGCCGCATCCTGGCGCAGGGCGCGCCGAAGGACGACCGGACCGGGACGGGCACCCTCAGCCTGTTCGGCGAGCGCCTGCGCTACGACCTGTCCGAGACCTTCCCGCTCGTGACGACGAAGAAGGTGCACTTCAAGTCGATCGCCGTCGAGCTGCTGTGGTTCCTGCGGGGGGAGGGCAACGTCGGCTGGCTGCGGGAGAACGGCGTCACCATCTGGGACGAGTGGGCGTCCGCCGACGGCGAGCTCGGCCCCGTCTACGGCGTCCAGTGGCGGTCGTGGCCCACGCCCGACGGCGGGCACGTCGACCAGATCGCCCAGCTGCTGGAGACGCTGCGCACCGACCCGGACTCGCGCCGCATGATCGTCTCGGCCTGGAACGTGGCTGCGCTGCCCGAGATGGCGCTCGCCCCCTGCCACGCCTTCTTCCAGTTCTACGTGGCCGGCGGGAAGCTCTCCTGCCAGCTCTACCAGCGCAGCGCCGACATGTTCCTCGGCGTGCCGTTCAACATCGCCAGCTACGCGCTGCTCACCCGCATGATCGCCGCCCAGGTGGGGCTCGAGCCGGGCGAGTTCATCTGGGTCGGCGGCGACTGCCACATCTACAGCAACCACGTCGAGCAGGTGACCGAGCAGCTCTCCCGCGAGGTGCGGCCCTTCCCCACGGTGGAGCTGGCGCCGGCGCCGTCGCTGTTCGACTACACCTACGAGCACTTCGCGGTGCACGGCTACGAGCCCCACCCGGCGATCCGGGCAGCCGTGGCGGTGTGACCGGCCCGGCGAGCGAGCGAGCCGGCCGGGGCGGCCTGGCGATGATCTGGGCGCAGGCCCGGGGCGGCGTCATCGGGGCCGACGGCGGCCTGCCCTGGCACCTGCCCGAGGACCTCGCGCTGTTCCGCCGGCTGACCACCGGGTCGACGGTGGTGATGGGCCGGCGCACCTGGGAGTCGCTGCCGCCGCGGTTCCGCCCGCTGCCGGGCCGGGTCAACGTCGTGCTCACCTCCGACCCGGGCTGGTCGGCCGAGGGCGCCCTCGTCGCGCGTTCGGTGGACCAGGTCCTCGCCGAGCACCCGGCGGCCTGGGTGATCGGCGGGGGCACCGTCTACGCGGCGTTCCTCCCGCACGCCGACCGGGTGGTGGTCACCGACGTGGACACCGACGTCGGAGGAGACACGTTCGCGCCGTCCCTGGACGGCGGCTGGGTGCGTGCCGCGCGGACACCGGCCGAGGGCTGGTCGGTCTCGGCGTCGGGCGGGCTGCGGTTCGCGGTGTCGGAGTACGTGCGGGATCCCGTCGGCTCCGCTGGGTAGATTCACCCCATGACCTCCGACCCCGCCCGGCCGTTCGGGCGCCTCCTCACGGCGATGGTCACCCCGCTGGCCGAGGACGGGTCGATCGACCTCGCCGGCGCCCAGGAGCTCGCGGCGCACCTGGTCGACCGGGGCGGCAGCGACGGGCTGGTCGTCCTCGGGACGACGGGGGAGTCGCCGACGACCAGCGACGCCGAGCAGCGCGCCGTCCTCGAGGTGGTGCTGGACGCCGTCGGTGACCGCGCCACGGTCGTCGCCGGCGTGGGCACCTACGACACCGCGCACTCGATCGAGAAGGCGCGGACGGCGGCGGAGCTCGGCGTGCACGGGCTGCTGGTCGTCACGCCGTACTACAACCGCCCGCCCCAGGCCGGCCTGCTGCGCCACTTCACCTCGGTCGCCGACAGCACCGACCTGCCGGTGATGCTCTACGACATCCCGATCCGCACCGCGACGCCCATCGAGGTCGACACGCTCGTGCGCGCCGCCGAGCACCCGCGGATCGTCGCGGTGAAGGACGCCAAGGGCGACCTGGGCGCCATGGCCTGGACCCTCGCCCGCACCGACCTGGCCTACTACAGCGGCGAGGACATGCTGAACCTGCCGATCCTGGCGATGGGCGGCGTCGGCATGGTCAGCGTCGTCAGCCACCTCGTCGGCCCCCGCCTGGTCGAGCTGGTGGCCGCGGTCGAGGCGGGTGACCTGGTGAAGGCCAGGGAGATCAACGACAGCCTGCTCCCGGTGTACACCGGGATCTTCCGCACCCAGGGCGTCATCACGGTGAAGGCCGCGCTCAACGCGCTCGGCCTGCCGGCCGGGCCGGTCCGGCCACCGCTGGTCGACGCCACCCCCGAACAGCTCGCGCAGCTGCGCGACGACCTCGCCGCTGGAGGCGTCACCCTATGAGCGGCCAGGTCACCCAACCGCACCTCGACCTCAAGGCACCCCCGCCGCTGCCCGAGGGCGGCCTGCGGGTCATGGCCCTGGGCGGGCTCGGCGAGATCGGCCGCAACATGGCCGTGCTGGAGTTCGACGGCAAGCTGTTGGTCATCGACTGCGGCGTCCTCTTCCCCGAGGCCGAGCAGCCCGGCGTCGACCTGATCCTCCCCGACTTCGGGGTCATCGAGCACCGGCTCGACGACGTGGTCGCCGTCGTCCTCACCCACGGGCACGAGGACCACATCGGCGCGATCCCCTACCTGCTCCGGCTGCGGGAGGACATCCCGCTGGTCGGCTCGCGGTTCACCCTCGCGCTGGTGGCGGCCAAGCTGCGCGAGCACCGGCTGGACGCGACGCTGGTCGAGGTGGCCGCCGGCGACGACCACCTGGCCGGGCCGTTCCACTGCGAGTTCATCTCGGTGAACCACTCGATCCCCGACGCCCTCGCGGTGGCGGTGCACACCCCCGCGGGCGTGCTCGTGCACACCGGCGACTTCAAGATGGACCAGCTGCCGCTCGACGGCGTCCTCACCGACCTCGGGGCCTTCGCCCGGCTCGGGGTCGAGGGCATCGACCTGCTGCTCGCCGACTCCACCAACGCCGAGGTGCCCGGCTTCGTCACGCCGGAGCGGTCGATCGGCCCGGTGCTCGACGACGTCTTCGCCCGCGCCTCGCAGCGGCTGATCGTCTCCAGCTTCGCCAGCCACGTGCACCGCATCCAGCAGGTGCTCGACTGCGCCGACAAGCACGGCCGCAAGGTGGCCCTCGTCGGCCGGTCGATGGTGCGCAACATGGGCGTCGCCCGCGACCTCGGGCTGCTCAAGGTCGCCCCCGGGCTCATGGTCTCGCTCGACGACGCCGCGTCGATGCCGCCGCACCAGGTGGTGCTGGTCAGCACCGGGTCGCAGGGCGAGCCGCTGTCGGCGCTCGGTCGGATGGCCCGCGGCGACCACCACCAGGTGACCATCGAGGCCGGCGACACCGTCGTCCTCGCCTCCTCGCTGGTGCCCGGCAACGAGACCGCCGTCTACAAGGTCATCAACGGCCTCGCGCGGCTCGGCGCCACGGTGGTGCACAAGGAGACGGCGCGGGTGCACGTCTCCGGCCACGCCCCGGCCGGCGAGCTGCGCACGCTGCTCAACGTGGCCAAGCCGCGCTACCTGATGCCGGTGCACGGGGAGTGGCGGCACCTGCGGGCCCACGCCAAGCTCGCCGAGGAGACGGGCATGGCGACCGACCGGATCCTCCTCGCCGAGGACGGCGTGGTCGTGGACCTCGTCGACGGCAAGGCCGCCATCGTCGGGTCGGTCCCGGTCGGTGACGTGTACGTCGACGGGCTCAACGTCGGTGACGTGGGTGAGGAGTCGCTGCAGGCCCGGCGCATCCTCGGCGACGAGGGCTTCGTCGCGCTCACCGTGGTGATCGAGCCGTCGACCCGGACCATCGTGCGCCCGGTGCACCTGTCCACCAAGGGCTTCTCCGACGACCCGGCCGCGTTCGACGAGGTGCTCGCCCTGGTCGAGGGCAACCTCAAGCGCGCCCTGGCCGACGACGAGGTCGACGCGCACCGGCTCTCGCAGATCATCCGGCGCACCGTCGGCAAGTGGGTGTCGGACAAGCACCGACGGCGCCCGATGATCATCCCGACGGTCCTCGAGGTCTGAGACCGTGAGCAGCCAGGACGTGCTCCGGGAACCGCTGAGGGCGCAGCTGGAGGCGTTCCTCGACGAGCACCGGGAGTCGCTCCGCGGCTGCCTCGACGGCCTCACCGAGGAGCAGGCGCGCCGCTCGCTGGTGCCCTCGCTCACCACGCTGCTCGGCCTGGTCAAGCACGCGGCCTTCGTCGAGCGGGTGTGGTTCGACGAGGCGATCTCCTGCCGCTCCCGCGCGGAGATCGGCATCCCGGAGACCGTGGACGAGTCCTTCACCCTCAGCGACGAGGACACCATCGCCTCGGTGACCCAGGCGCACCGGGAGGCCTGCGAGGCGTCCCGGCGGGCGACCGCGCACCTGGACCTCGACGACGTCGTGCACGGCAACCGTCGCGGGCCGCTGCCGCTGCGCTGGGTCTACCTCCACGTGCTCCGGGAGCTCGCCGAGCACGGCGGGCACGCCGACATCCTCCGCGAGCAGGTCACCGCCGGCCGGCTCAGCTGATCGGGACCGGCGTGATGCCCTCGTCGGCCGGCAGGTCGAAGCCCCACACCTGCGCGTAGAAGGACAGCTCGCCGTCCAGGGCGGTCCGGATGTTCCCCGCCCTGCGGAAGCCGTGCTGCTCGCCGGGGAACAGCAGGTAGGCGTGCGGCACGCCCTTGGCGCGCAGCGCGGCGACGATCGCCTCGGCCTGCGACGGCGGGACGACGGCGTCCTCCTCGCCCTGGAAGACCGCCAGCGGGGTGTCGAGGGCGTCGACGTGGTTGATCGGGGAGCGCTCGTCGTACACGGCCCGCCCCGACGGCCACGGCGCGACCAGCCCGTCGAGGTACCGGGACTCGAACTTGTGCGTCTCGGCGGCCAGCGCGCCCAGGTCGGCGACGCCGTAGTGGCTGGCCCCGGCCGTGAAGACGCCCGGGCGCATCGACAGCGCGGCCAGCGTCGTGTACCCGCCGGCCGAGCCGCCGCGGATCGCCATGCGCGCCGGGTCCACCCGGCCGGCGTCGGCGAGGAACCGCGCACAGGCCACGACGTCGTCGAGGTCGACCACGCCCCACCGGCCCTGCAGCGCCTCGCGGTAGCGGCGGCCGTAGCCGACCGACCCGCGGTAGTCGACGTCCGCGACGCAGAACCCGCGGGAGGTCCAGTACTGGATCTCCAGGTTCAGCACCGGGACGGCGGCGGCGGTGGGGCCACCGTGGACCACCACGACCAGCGGCGGGAGGCTGCCCGCCGGGGCCGACGCCTGCGGGTTCGTGGGCGGGTAGACCAGCGCGTGGGCCTCGCCGATGCCGGTGCCGCGGTCCTCGGTCGGGAACGTGACGTGCTCGGGCCGGGAGAACCAGGCCGGGTGCAGCCCCAGCTCCCGCGCCGGCCGCAGCACCTCGGTGGCGCCGCTGCCGGCGTCCACACGCAGCACCACCGGCTCGCTCGCCGGGCCGCCGGCGACGCAGACGACGCCCGTGCCCTGCGCCGTGACGTACCGGAAGGTGCCGTAGGGCAGGTCCAGCTCGCGCGGCTCCCCGCCCGGGGTCAGCACGGCGAGGCGGTCGCGGCCCTCCCGGCCGTAGGCGACCACCACGCGCCCGTCCGCCAGGAGCGCGTAGCGGGACTGGCCGAACAGCCACTGCGGGCCGCCGATGTCGCTGCCGACGTCGACGACGAGCTCGGGCTGCTCGTGCGGCGGTCTCCGGTACAGCGACCAGAAGTTCGTGCGGTCGTCCAGCCACCACAGCGCGAGGTCCGCGCCCCAGGCCGGCTGGACGACGGACTCGCCGGGACCGCCGGCGAGCACGTGCTCGGTCCCGTCGGCCGCCCGGACGACGAGCTGGGCGCTGTCCCACGGCATGTCGGGGTGGTCCCACTGCAGCCAGGTGAGCGTGACGCCGTCCGGGGCGAGCCGCGGGCCGGCGACGAAGTCGGGGCCGGAGACCAGCACCTCGGTGGTGCCGTCGAGGCCCACGCGCACGATCTCGTCGACCACGTCGGCCGCGGCGCCCGACGCGGCGTGCGTCTCCCGCACGGCGAGCACGCCGTCCGGGACGACGGCCAGGTCGGCGTACCGGACCCCCGCGGGGATCGCCGGCTCCGGGGTGATCGCGGCGGGGGCGCTCTCGCCGGGGGCCAGCCGGTACAGCCGCTGGTCGGAGAAGTCCGTGAACCAGAGGACGCCCTCGGAGACGGTCCAGGACCCACCGCCGTACTCGTGCACCCGGGTGCGGGCGTTCCACGGGGCCGGCAGGGCGTCGGTGACCACGCCGTCCGGGGTCCGCCGCACGAGCGCGGTCCGGCCGCCCTCGGCCGGGCGGGACTCGGCCCACCAGACGTCCGGGCCGTCCACCACCACCTCGCCCAGGCGGGCCGCGGACCGGACGACGAGCCCGGAGGTGACGGGCGTGGGCCAGCTGCCGTGGGGGAGCGGGGTGCTCATGCGTGTGACGTTATGGGACGGCGGTGAGCGGGACACGACATCCGGCCTGCCTGCCGGGGGGCCGTCCCGGGATTACGGTCTGACGCATGCCTGCCCGCACCACGCCGAACCGCCGGCCGGCCGCCACCCGCAGCCGGTCGGGCTCGACGGCGGCGAGCAAGAAGCGCCCCGCCGCCAAGCGGGCGCCCAACCGGCGGCAGCCGGCCCGCTCGAAGTCGTCGTCGTCCGGCGGCTCGATCTGGCGCATCGCCAGCGGGGGCTGGAACCTGCTCGCGCGCGGCGCCGGCGGGCTGGCCCGGTCCGTCGCCCGGCCCGAGGAGGCCGAGCCGCTGGCCCCCGAGCACCGCCGCGACGGGGTCGGCCTGGCCGTGCTCGGGCTGGCGATCGTGCTGGGCGCCGCCGCCTGGAGCAACGGCATCGGGCCGGTCGGCGCCGCGCTGACCGACGGGGTGCGCTGGATCATCGGCTCGCTGGTGATGGTGCTGCCCGTCGTCCTGCTGTTCGCCGCGCTGCGGCTCCTGCGGCGCGGCCCCCGCCCGGAGGCGCGCGGCCGGCTGGCGATCGGCTGGCTGTGCACCGTCGCCTCGGTCCTCGGCATCGCCCACGTCGTCGGCACGCCGGCGGTCCCGCAGGGCGGCGAGCCGGGCTCCGGCGGGCTGGTCGGCTGGGCCGTCGGCACGCCCTTGACCGCCGGCGTGGGGGCGGCGGTCACCGTCGTCCTGCTCGGGCTGCTGGCCTTCTTCGGGCTCCTGGTGATCACCGCCACGCCGGTGCACCAGATCCCGGAGCGACTGCGCGAGGCCACCGACCGCCTCCTCGGCCGGGACGACTCCTACGAGTACGACGAGGACGACGAGGACGAGGAGGAGGAGCCCGCGCCGAAGAGCCGCCGGCGCCGCTCCTCGCTGTCGGAGGACCTGCTCACCACCGGCCCGATCGACCACGGGGCCTACGCGGAGGCGCCGGAGGCCACCCGCACGACCGAGCCCGAGCACACGGTGCTGGCCGCCCCGACGCCGCCCGTGCCGAGCGTCCGCCGCCCCGTCGAGGACCGCACCTCCCCGCCGGAGGACCTGCCGCCCATCACCGAGCCCGAGCAGCTCTCCATCCAGCCGGTCGAGGGCGACTACGTGCTCCCGGCGCTGTCCACGCTGCGGCCTGGCGACCCGCCGCGGGCGCGGTCGAAGGCGAACGACGTCGCCATCGAGGCGATCAGCGGCGTGCTCGAGCAGTTCAACATCGACGCCGCCGTCACCGGCTTCACCCGGGGCCCGACGGTCACCCGCTACGAGGTCGAGCTCGGCCAGGGCGTGAAGGTCGAGAAGATCACCGCGCTGACCAAGAACATGGCGTACGCGGTGGCCAACGACAACATCCGCATCCTGGCGCCGATCCCGGGCAAGTCCGCCGTCGGCATCGAGGTGCCCAACACCGACCGCGAGAAGGTCAGCCTCGGCGACGTGCTGCGCTCGCAGGCCGCCAAGCAGGACCCGCACCCGATGCTGGTCGGACTCGGCAAGGACATCGAGGGCGGGTTCGTCTGCGCCAACCTGGCGAAGATGCCGCACCTGCTGGTGGCCGGTGCGACCGGCGCCGGCAAGTCCAGCTGTGTCAACTCGATCCTGACCTCGCTGCTGCTGCGAGCCACCCCCGACCAGCTGCGGATGATCCTGGTCGACCCCAAGATGGTCGAGCTCACGCCCTACGACGGCATCCCGCACCTGATCACGCCGATCATCACCGACCCGAAGAAGGCCGCGACCGCGCTGGCCTGGCTGGTCGAGGAGATGGAGCAGCGCTACCAGGACATGCGGTCCACCGGTGTGCGGCACATCGACGACTTCAACCGCAAGGTCGAGAAGGGTGAGATCACCGCCCCGCCCGGCAGCGAGCGGGTGTACCGGCCCTACCCGTACATCCTCGCGATCGTCGACGAGCTCGCCGACCTGATGATGGTGGCCCCGCGCGACGTCGAGGAGCACATCGTCCGCATCACCCAGAAGGCGCGTGCCGCCGGCATCCACCTGATCCTGGCGACGCAGCGCCCGTCGGTCGACGTCGTCACCGGCCTGATCAAGGCGAACGTGCCCTCGCGGCTGGCGTTCTCGACCTCCAGCCTGACCGACAGCCGGGTCATCCTCGACCAGCCGGGCGCCGAGAAGCTGATCGGCATGGGTGACGCGCTCTTCATGCCCATCGGTGCGGGCAAGCCGATGCGCGTCCAGGGCGCCTTCGTCACCGATGCCGAGATCGAGGCGGTCGTCGAGTTCACCAAGCGCCAGGCCGAGCCGGAGTACCGCGAAGAGGTCTTCACCGCGGGGGGCGGCGGCGAGAAGAAGGAGATCGACGAGGACATCGGCGGTGACCTCGACCTCCTGCTGCAGGCAGTGGAGCTGATCGTCACCTCGCAGTTCGGCTCGACGTCGATGCTGCAGCGCAAGCTGCGGGTCGGGTTCGCCAAGGCCGGCCGGCTGATGGACCTGATGGAGAGCCGCGGCATCGTCGGCCCCTCCGAGGGTTCCAAGGCACGCGACGTCCTCGTCAAGCCCGACGAGCTCGAGGCCACGCTGTTCACCCTCCGCGGCGGAGGGGACGTCGGGTGATGGTCCGCCCTGCGTCCGGCCTCCCTGCCGGGCCCCGGCCCGAGCCTGCGACGGCCGGGGGAACCTGACGGTCGGGAAGGGCTCCCGGGCAGGGTCCCGTCGCGAGTTCGCGAGTGACGGGGGGCACGGCGGTCCTTCACCTACGATGGTCCGGTGACAGCCACGCCCAGCCCTGCCCGGACCGTGGCCGTGGTGACCCTCGGGTGCGCCCGCAACGAGGTCGACTCCGAGGAGCTGGCCGGCCGGCTCGCCGCCGAGGGGTACGAGCTCGTCGAGGACGCCGACGGCGCGGACGCGGTGCTCGTCAACACCTGCGGGTTCATCGAGAGCGCCAAGAAGGACTCCGTCGACGCGATCCTCGCCGCCACCGACTCCGGCGCCTCGGTCGTCGCCGTCGGGTGCATGGCCGAGCGCTACGGCACCGAGCTGGCCGACGCGCTGCCCGAGGCCACCGTCCTCGGCTTCGACGACTACGCGCAGATCGGCGGGCGCCTCGACGACGTCCTCGCCGGCCGCCCGCTCGTGCCGCACACCCCGCGGGACCGGCGCACGCTGCTGCCGATCAGCCCGGTCGAGCGCTCGGCGGTCCTCGCCGGGGCCGGAGGCCGTGTCGAGGACGCCGGGCCCGCCATCCCCGGCCACGACTGGCTGCGCCGCCGCAGGCTGGCCGCCGGGCCGTCCGCCGCGATCAAGCTGGCCTCCGGCTGCGACCGGCGCTGCGCGTTCTGCGCGATCCCGGCCTTCCGCGGTGCCTTCGTCTCCCGCCCGCCGGCCGAGGTGCTCTCCGAGGCCGCCTGGCTGGCCGGGCAGGGGGTCACCGAGCTGGTGCTGGTCAGCGAGAACTCCACCTCCTACGGCAAGGACCTCGGCGACCTGCGCTCGCTGGAGAAGCTGCTGCCGCAGCTGGCCGCCGTCGAGGGGATCGCCCGGGTGCGGGTTGCCTACCTGCAGCCGGCCGAGCTGCGGCCGGGCCTGCTGGAGGTCATCGCCGGCGGGGGCGGGCCGGGCGCGGTGATAGCGCCCTACTTCGACCTGTCGTTCCAGCACTCGTCGCCGGCGCTGCTGCGCCGCATGCGGCGGTTCGGCGGCACAGACGACTTCCTGCGCACCATCGCGCGGGCCCGCGAGCTCGCGCCCGGCGCCGGGTTCCGCACCAACGTCATCCTCGGCTTCCCGGGCGAGACGGAGGACGACGTGGCCGAGCTGGAGCGCTTCCTCACCGCGGCCCGCCTGGACGCCGTCGGTGTGTTCGGCTACTCCGACGAGGAGGGCACCGAGGCCGTGCGGCTGCCGGGCAAGCTCGACCAGGCCGAGATCGACACCCGGGTCCGCCGGATCACCGACCTGGTCGAGGAGCTGACCGCCCAGCGCGCCGAGGAGCGCATCGGCGAGCACGTCGAGGTGCTGCTCACCGAGGACCTCTCCGCGGAGGAGGGCCCCGGCACCTGGCTCGGGCACGCCGCCCACCAGGACCCGGACGCCGACGGCACGACCACGGTCAGCGGGATCCCGGCCGGCTCGGTCCCGGGGCAGGTCGTGCGGGCCGAGGTCGTCGGCACCGAGGGCATCGACCTGGTCGCCGTCGCCCGCGTGCCGTCCGCCACCGTGGCCGGGCGGTGACCCGGGTGGCGGACGTGGCCCCCGACCCGGCAGCGACGCCGCCCCAGTCGGTGCGCCTGGTCAACCTCCCCAACGCGCTGACCGTGCTGCGGCTGGCCCTGGTGCCCGTCTTCGCCGTCCTGCTGCTCAGCGACGACAGCCTGGACGACACCAGCCGCTACTGGGCCACGCTCGTCTTCGGCCTGGCGATCCTCACCGACCGCTACGACGGCCTCATCGCGCGGCGTACCGGCCAGGTCACCGAGTTCGGCAAGCTGGCCGACCCGATCGCCGACAAGGCGCTGACCGGTACCGCGCTGATCGGGCTCTCCGTGCTGGCGCTGCTGCCCTGGTGGGTGACCGCGGTGATCCTCGTGCGAGAGGTGGGGGTCACCCTGCTGCGCTTCTGGGTCATCCGGCACGGCGTCATCGCCGCCAGCCGGGGCGGCAAGGCCAAGACCGTCCTGCAGTCGCTGGCCATCGGCCTGTACATCCTGCCGCTCAGCGGGGCGCTGGCGACCACCCGCTGGTGGGTCATGGCCGCGGCCGTGCTGCTGACCGTGGTCACCGGCCTGGACTACGTCTACCGCGCCGTCACGCTGCGGCAGACCAGCGCCCGCGCCATGCGCGCCGCCGCCGCGCGGCGGTCGGCCGGGGCCGGCCCCGGCGCCCGCAGCGACACCGCGGCCTGATGGCGGCCCCGGCCACCGGGGCGGCGCTCGAGGAGCTCGCCGCCGAGGTGCACCGGGCGCTGCTGGCCCGCGGCGCGACCGTGGCGGCCGCCGAGTCGCTCACCGCCGGCCTGCTCTGCGCCACCCTCGCCGCGGTGCCCGGCGCCAGCGCGACGCTGCGCGGGGGCGCCGTCGTCTACGCCACCGACCTGAAGACCACGCTCGCCGGGGTGCCCGCCGACCTGCTCGCCACCCACGGGCCGGTCAGCCCGCAGACGGCGGCGGCGCTGGCCGAGGGCATCCGCACCCGGTGCACGGCCACCTTCGGAATCGGGCTCACCGGCGTCGCCGGGCCCGACCCGGTCGACGGGCACGGCCCCGGCACCGTCTACCTCGGCCTCAGCGGCGGGGAGCGGACCGACGTCGTCCGGCTGGACCTGCCGGGCGACCGCGCCGCGGTGCGCGCCGGCGCGGTGGCCAGCGCGTTCGCCGCGCTCCGGGACCGGCTCGCCGGGAACGCCGACCGGGTGGACGGCGTTACGCCATGAGCGGACTCGGCCCCGTCGGTGGGCCGTCGGCGCATGCGCCGCGTACCGTGAGCGCACGGTGCCCGACGGCACCGCCGCTTCCCCGCTCGCAGGACAGGAGACGGCCATGACGCTGCTGCGCACCCAGCTCGGGAACACGCTGCGCGGCCACCGGCTGCGTCAGCACCGCACGTTGCGCGACGTCTCCGGTGCCGCCCGGGTCAGCCTGGGCTACCTCTCCGAGGTGGAGCGGGGGCAGAAGGAGGCCTCCTCCGAGCTGCTCGCCTCCATCTGCGACGCCCTCGAGGTGGAGCTGGCCGACCTGCTCGCCGAGGTGAGCCTCGAGCTGCGCGGTGCCACGGCGGACGTCCGCCCGCTGGCGAGCCCGGCCGAGGCGGCGCCCGCCGACGGGACTTCACCCGCGCCGCAGCCCTCCGACGCCGCCGAGCCCGCCCTGGCGCTGGTCGGCGCCGGGCAGGGTCGCACCGCTCCGCGGCGCGACGCGGTGTCGCTCGCCGCCTGACCCGCCCGCACCGGGCGGAGTGAACCGCACCCGGGCCGAGCTCCTCGCGGGGGCCGCCGAGGCCTTCGCCGCCCAGGGGCTGCGGCGCGCCACCATGCAGTCGGTCGCGGCCGCGACCGGGGTCGCCAAGGCCACGCTCTACAACTACTTCCGCACCAAGGACGAGGTGGCGCGGGCGCTGCTGGCCGCGGAGCTGCAGCGGCTCGCCGACCTGGCCGGGGGCCTGCCCCCGGCTGCCGGGCTGGCCGTGCTCGCCGACGAGCTCGCCACCCACCCCGTGCTGCGCCGGCTCGCCGCCACCGAGCCGGACCGGCTGGTCGAGCTGCTGGCACCGGGCGAGCCGGCATGGGCGGCGCTCACCGGACGGCTGGCCGCCGTGCTCGGCACCGACGACGACGGGGCGCAGCTGGCCGGCCGGTGGCTGGTCGGCGTGGTGCTGCAGCCGGGGCTCACCACGCAGCGGCGCCGGCAGGCGGCGCTGCTGGGTCAGCTGCTGGGTCCCACCGGCTGAGCGAGGGGCAGCCGGCGGGTGAACACCACCCGGTCGGCGCCGGGACCGGCGTGCCCGGGGGAGGGGGCCGGGGAGGCCCCGAACCGGGCGGCCAGCGCGGTGGGCCCGGCGTCCCCGGGCAGGGCGACGCCCTGCGCGACGCGCGCGCCCACCTCCGAGGCCAGGCCGGCGAAGCGCTCCAGCAACCGGGTGGCGACGCCGCGCCCGCGCCAGGACGGGTGGACGGCGACGGCCTGGACGACGGCGAGGCGGTCGGCGCTCACGACGCCGAGCAGGTAGCCCGCGTCGTCGTCGTCCGGCGTGAGGGCGACCGCGCCGAAGCCGCCCAGCTGGTGGAAGAACACCGGGTCGTGCAGCGCCGCGACGGCGTCGCCGTCGAGCGGGGAGCCCGCCCAGAACTCGGCGCGACGGGTGAGCAGCCGGCCGCGCAGGGCACCGGCCGCGAGCTCCTCGAAGCCCACCAGCCGCAGGTCGCCGGCGATCACCCGTCGCCCCGTGCCGCCGCCAGCTCCGCGCGCGTGGGGGGATCGGCGCCGACCCGGGTGCAGTTGACCGCGGCCACGAGTGCGGCGTCGTCGACCAGCGCGAGCAACCGGTCGTCCGTGACGGCGTCCAGGTCGGCGCGCGTGGTGAGCCCGGCGGCCAGCAGGCCGGTCAGGAGCCCGGCGGCCAGGGAGTCGCCGGCCCCGACGGTGTCGACCACGGGCACGCGTGGGATCTCCCGGCGCAGCACGGGCCGACCGGGCCGGGCGATGCGCAGCGGCGCGCCACCGTCGGTGAGCACCACCAGCGCGGGCCCGCGGCCGGCCCAGCGGCTGGCCGCGTCGTCCAGGTCGGTGGCGTCCGGTTCCAGCCAGGCGAGGTCCTCGGCGCTGACCTTCACGACGTCGGCCCGGCGGACGAGCTCGTCCAGGCGGTCGGTGACGGCGGCGCGGTCGTTGCCCAGCGAGGCGCCGACCGGACCGTCGGCGAGCGGGGGGCGGACGTTGGGGTCGACGCTGATCAACGCGTGGCCCGACAGCCGGCGGACCAGCCGCGCGATCGCCCCGCTGCCGGGCTCGGTCCAGCTGGAGATGGAGCCGACGTGCAGCGCGCCGACTGCCTCGGGGAGGACCCCGGCGAGCTCCTCGTCGGTCCACTGCCAGTCGGCGGCACCGAGCACGTGGAAGCCGTAGTCCGGGGAGCCGTCGGCGCCGACGCCGACCACGGCCAGGCTGACCGGTTCGGTGGCGTCGACGAAGCCGGCCGTGTCGACGCCGGCCGCCTCGGCGTGCCGGCGGAGGTTCAGGGCGAGCGGGCCGGTGCCGAGCCGGGCCAGCAGCCGCACCGGGGCCTCGAGGCGCGCGGCGGCGACGGCGACGTTGAGCGCGTTGCCACCCGGGCGGGCGACGTAGTGCGGTGCGGTGCTGCCGGCCGCGGCGCCGGGAACGGGCAGCAGGTCGACGACGAGCTCCCCGAGGACGCAGAGGACAGGCGTGGCAGGCGGCACGCTGGGCACCCTAACCGCGGCGCGGACGGCCCGCGTCGGTTGCCGACGGTGATCACCTGGGACGATGCTGGGTGACGAGCATCGCCGGGCCGGCAACCGCCGGAGCAGGAGGACCCCATGCCCAACCCGTTCGTGAAGCTGTGGAAGTACCTCACCGCTTCGGCCAACGCCCAGATCGACCAGCGGGCCGACCCGAAGATCCAGATCGCGCAGGCGATCGAGGCCGAGCAGCAGCGGCACCAGTCGCTGGCGAACCAGGCCGCCGCGGTGCTGGGCAACCAGCGGCAGCTGGAGATGCGGCTGAACCGGCAGCTGAGCGAGGTCGAGAAGCTGCAGGCCTCCGCCCGCCAGGCGCTGGTGCTGGCCGACCAGACGCGGGCCAAGGGAGATGCGGCGAAGGCGGCCGAGTACGAGCAGGCCGCGCAGGCGTTCGCCACCCAGCTGGTGGCTGCCGAGCAGTCGATGGAGGACCTCAAGCGCAGCCACGACGAGGCGCTGCAGGCCGCCGAGCAGGCGCGCGGCGCGGTCGAGCAGTCCCGCATGCGGCTGCAGACGACGCTGGCCGAGCGCACCAAGCTGATGAGCCAGCTGGAGCAGGCGAAGATGCAGGAGCACGTCGCCGCCTCCATGAAGCAGGTCAACGAGCTCTCCGCGCCGGGCAACACCCCGAGCCTGTCCGAGGTCCGGGACAAGATCGAGGCCCGCTACGCCAACGCGCTCGGCCAGGCCGAGCTGGCGCAGTCGTCGGTCGAGGGGCGCATGCTCGAGGTGCAGAAGGCCACCCTCGACGTGGCCGGTGCCTCGCGGCTGGACCAGATCCGCGCGTCGATGGGCGGCGGCACGCCGGCCGTCGAGGGCAGCAGTGCCGCGGGCGCCATCGAGCAGGGGACGCCGGCACCGGAGCAGGCCACGCAGCCCCAGGCACAGCCCGCGGAGCGGCCCGACCCGGCCTGACCCGACCGGCCACGTCCGGCCCCGCGGCCCCGTGCGGGCGGCGGGGCGGACGGCGTCTCAGCCGGGGGTGGCGACCGGCCGGGGCCTCCCCGGTTCGCCGGTGCGCGCCGTCGGCGAGATGGCGGAGTCCGCCGCCTGGCAGTGCGGGCACCAGTAGGTGACCCGCTCCTGCAGGTGCGGCCCCTGGTCGCCCATGAGGATCGGCGTGCCGCAGCGGCGGCAGGGCTTGCCCTTCCGCCCGTAGACCCAGTGGTCGTGGCCGCGGCGCAGGTCACCGGTGGTGCTCTGCTCGGGGTGCTCGAGGTTTGCCCGCATGAGCCGCTGGGCCCGCTCCAGCAGGGGCGCCAGCCGGGCGTCCACGTCGGCCACGCGTGCCCACGGGTGCAGGCCCAGCAGGAACAGCGACTCGACCTTGTAGAGGTTGCCGATGCCGGCCACGTTGCGCTGGTCGAGGATCGCGACGCCGACCTGCTCGTCGGGCCGGGCGCGGATGCGGCGCAGCGCCTCGTCGAGGCTCCAGTCGGGGGACAGGATGTCGGGGCCGAGGTGGCCGACGAGCCGGTCCTCCTCGGCCGTCGGCACGATGTCGACGTCGTGCAGCCGGTAGCCGACGCACTCCCACTCGTCGGTGGCCAGGACGACGCGGACGTCGTAGCCGGGTCCACCCCGCCAGCGGGCGCCCGGCCGGTAGATGTGCCAGCTGCCGTCCATCCGGAAGTGGGTGCGCAGCGTGCGACCGTCGGCGAGCCGGATCAGCAGGTGCTTGCCGCGGGGGACGACCTCGGTGACGGCCGCGCCGGCGAGGTCGAGGGCGGCCAGCTGGGGGAGCCGGAACTCGCCGCGGCGCAGCGTGCTGCCGGCGAGCGCGGTGTTCATCCGCTTCGCCGCCAGCCAGACGGTGTCTCCCTCGGGCACGCCGACCATGATCCCCGGCAGCGCACGGACCCGCCCCCTGGGTGTGAGAGGCCCGACAACCGGGAAGCGGCAGGTCGCGCCGCGTGCTGCTCCCTGCCGTGAGCGTGCCCCTGCGACTGCGCACCCGGCTCGGGAGCGCACCCACCGCCCCCGACCACCAGCCGGTCACCGTCACCGTCGCCCGCGTGGTGCGACCGGACCGGCGGGCGGCGTTCGAGCGGGCGGCCCGCGCAGTGCTGGCCGAGGCAGCGAACTTCTCGGGCAACCTGGGCGCGTCGCTGCTGCACCCGGGCGAGGGCAGTTCCGAGTACCACCTGGTCTACCGCTTCGCCGACGCCGACTCGCTGGCCGCGTGGGAGCGCTCGCCGGAGCGGCAGGCGTTCCTGGCCCGGTTGCCGGGGATGGTCGAGGACGAGCGGGTCGCGCGGGCGGTGGGGCTGGAAAGCTTCTTCGCCGTTCCGCCGCGGCCGGGGCCGGCCTGGCGCAGCTGGCTGCTCACGGTCCTCGTCGTGCTCGCGTTCACCTCGAGCTTCCAGGTGCTCGCCCTGCCGCTGGTCGAGGGCTGGCCGTGGCCGCTGCGGCTGCTGCTGTCCGCGGTCTACGTCGTCACCGCGCTGCGCCTGCTCATGCCGCGGCTGAGCCGCTGGTGCGCCCCCTGGTTGCAGGGCTCCCGCCGCCGCTGACCCTGGTGCGGCGGCTCAGCCGCGCAGGCGCAGGCCGCGCGGGGTCGCGGCGAAGCCGGCCGCCTGGAGCGCGCCGCTGAGCGGCGTCGACTCGTGCACCGAGGCGCCGTCGGCCTTCTGCACGACCATGCGGCCGAGGGCTCCGGCCGAGACCGCCCCGGACAGCGCTGTCGCCGCCTCCTTGAGCACCTGCTCCTCCTCGGTCCACGACAGCAGCGTCTTGCCGCCGCGCTCGACGTACAGCACGAGGTCGCCGTCGACGAGGACGACCAGCGCGCCCGCCTTGCGCCCGGCCCGGTGCCCGCTCTTCCGGCCGGCGCCGGCGCCCTCGCCGATGTCGACGGCCGCCTCCTCGCTCCCGGGCCGCTCCGGCCACGGCAGGGCGGCGCCGTAGACGTTGGCCGGGTCGGTGGCGGCCAGCACGACGGCGCCCGCCGGCACCCGGTCGGGCGAGGCGAAGCTGCGCAGCCGGTCCACCGAGCCGGGGGTGCCGAACTGGGCCGCGCCGAGGGTCTCCACGAAGTAGCCGCGGCGGGCCCGGCCGTTCTCCTCGAACGCCCGCAGCACCGGGTAGACCGCGGAGAACCCCCCGGCCACCTGCTCCGCCATGACCGCGCCACGGGTGAGGACGCCGTGCCGCTCCAGCAGCGCCTCGGCGCGCGCGGTGGTGCGCCGGGTGGCGTTGGCCTCGCGGTCGGGCAGCCGCGACCAGCGCCCGGCCACCGTGGGCGGCCCGCTGCGGGTGGGCAGGGCGGCGCGGCTCAGCCGCGGCCGCCCGTACCGGGTACGGGTGACCCGCGGGGCGGAGGCCGCCCGCTTGTGGGTGCCGCCGCCTGCCAGCCGGGTGCGCAGCGGGGCCAGGGTGTCGTTGGTCAGGGCGCCGGCCCACACCAGGTCCCAGACCAGGTCGGCCAGGGCGGCGTCGTCGGTGGCGCCGAGGGCGTCGGAGAGGCCGCGGAAGAACAGCGCCTGGCCACCGGCGAGCAGGTCCAGCACCGGCTGACCCTCCCCGGGCACCTCGAGCTGCTCGGGCAGCAGCAGCGGCGCGAGGTCGGCGGGCACCAGGCTGAGCCAGCCGTCGCCGCCAGGCAGGCCGCCGGCCCCGGCCCACAGCACCTCACCGGCGCTGGTCAGCTCGTCCAGCATGGCGGGCGAGTAGTCGCGCACCCGGGCCGGAAGCACCAGCGACTCCAGGGCGCTGGCCGGCACCAGCGCCCCGGCGAGCTGCTCGACGACCGCCAGCACGCCGTCGGCCCCGCGCAGCCGGCTGCCGACCGCCTGCCAGGACGGGGTGAAACGGGCGAGCGTGCCGGTGGGCACCGGCTCGACCTCCTGGCGCAGCTTGGCGAGGCTGCGCCGGCGGATGGACCGCAGCACGTCGGCGTCGCACCACTCCTGGCCGGTGCCGCCGGGGCGGAACTCGCCGGAGACCAGCCGGCCGGTGCCGGTGAGCCGCTGGACCGTCGCGGTCACCACGGCGACGCCGAGGCCCAGCCGCGCGGCCGCCTCGGCCGGCTGGAAGGGTCCGTGGGTGCGGGCGTAGCGGCCGACCAGGTCGCCCAGCGGGTCGGCGACGGGCTCGGTGAAGACCTCGGGCACCCCGACGGGCAGTGCGGTGCCCAGGGCGTCGCGGAGCCGGCCGGCGTCCTCGATGGCGACGTATCGCTCCTCGCCCGCGATGCGGACCACCAGCGCGCGCCGGGCGGCGACGAGTTCGTCGAGCCACTCCTGCGGCACCCCGCGGCGCGCGGCTTCGTCCGCGGTGAGGTCGCCGACCACCCGGAGCAGGTCCCCGGCGCCGTCGACGTCGCGCGGGTGCCGTGACCGGGGGAGCCGCTGCAGCTCCGCCTCGATCTCGGCGATCGCCTCGCCGTCGAGCAGCTCGCGCAGCTCGGAGCGGCCGAGCAGCTCGGCGAGCAGACCGGTGTCGAGCGCGAGCGCCTGCGCCCGGCGCTCGGCCAGCGGGGCGTCGCCCTCGTAGAGGAACTGGCCGACGTAGCCGAACAGCAACGACTGGGCGAAGGGGGAGGCGGTCTCGGTCTGCACGTCCACCACCCGCACCCGCCGGGCCCGCACGTCCGCCATCAGCTCGATCAGCCCGGGCACGTCGTAGACGTCCTGGAGCACCTCGCGGGCGGCTTCGAGGGTGATGGGGAAGGACGAGAACTCGCTGGCGACCGAGAGCAGCTGGGCGGCGCGCTGGCGCTGCTGCCACAGCGGTGTGCGGCGCCTCGGGTCGCGCCGGGGGAGGAGCAGCGCGCGGGCGGCGCACTCGCGGAACCGGCTGGCGAACAGCGCCGAGCTGCCGACCTCGGCGGTGACCTCGCGCTCGACGTCGTCGGGGTCGAGGACGGCCAGCTCGCCCTCCGGCGGCTCGCCGGTGGTGTCGGGCAGCCGCAGCACGATGCCGTCGTCGGAGTGCATGGACGACACGTCGACGCCGTACCGCTCGCGCAGCCGGGCAGCCAGCACGAGCGCCCACGGGGCGTTCACCTGCGCGCCGAACGGGGAGTGGACGACCAGCCGCCAGTCGCCCAGCTCGTCGCGGAAGCGCTCCACCAGCAGCGTGCGGTCGTCGGGGAGGTGGCCGGTGGCCGCCTTCTGCTCGGCGAGGTAGGCGGCCAGGTTGGCCGCGCCCCACTCGTCCAGGCCGGCGGCGCGCGCCCGCTCCAGGCCGGCCTCCGGGGTCGCCGAGCCGACCTCGCGCAGGAACGCGCCGAGCGCCCGCCCGAGCTCCAGCGGCCGGCCGGGGGCGTCACCGTGCCAGAACGGCATCTTGCCGGGCTGGCCGGGCGCGGGGGTGACCAGCACGCGGTCGTGGGTGATCTCCTCGATCCGCCAGGAGGAGGAGCCCAGGAGGAACACGTCGCCGGTCCGCGACTCGTAGACCATCTCCTCGTCCAGCTCACCGACCCGGCGGCCGCCGGTGCCCTCGCCGCCGACGAGGAAGACGCCGAACAGCCCGCGGTCGGGGATGGTGCCGCCGCTGGTGACCGCCAGCCGCTGGGCGCCGGCGCGCGCCGTGAGGGTGTCGGTGACGCGGTCCCAGGTGAGCCGCGGGCGCAGCTCGGCGAACGCGTCGGACGGGTAGCGCCCGGCCAGCATGTCGAGGACGGCGTGCAGCGCCGGCTCCGGCAGCGAGGCGAACGCCGCGGACCGGCGCACCAGCGCCCCGACCTCGTCGACGGTGCGCGGCCGCTCGGAGACGATCGCGACGATCTGCTGGGCGAGCACGTCCAGGGGGTTGCGCAGGTAGCGGATGGACTCGATCGCGCCGGCCTGCATCCGCTCGGCGACCAGCGCACACTGCACGAGGTCGCCGCGGTACTTCGGGAACAGCACCCCGCGGCTGACCGCACCGACCTGGTGGCCGGCCCGGCCGACGCGCTGCAGGCCGCTGGCGACCGTGGGGGGCGCCTCGACCTGGACGACCAGGTCGACCGCGCCCATGTCGATGCCCAGCTCGAGGCTGGAGGTGGCGACGACTGCGGGCAGCCGGCCGGACTTCAGCGCCTCCTCCACGATGGCCCGCTGCTCGCGGGAGACCGAGCCGTGGTGGGCCGCCGCGACGGGTCGGAAAGCCTCCGGCAGCCCGCCGCCGGAGCCGGCCTGCGCCATGAGCGCCGCGGCGTTGGTGCCCGGCGGCACCGGTTCGCCGGTCTGCCGCTCGTAGGCGAGCTCGTTGAGCCGGCTGGTCAGCCGCTCGGCGAGCCGGCGGGAGTTGGCGAAGACGATGGTGCTGCGGTGCGCCTGGACCAGGTCGAGCACCCGTTCCTCGACCGCGGGCCAGATGGAGTTGCGCGGCTGGTGGCCGGCCGCCGAGCCCTCCAGCTCCCCGGTGGGCTGGCCGAGCTCGCTCATGTCCTCGACCGGGACGACGACCGAGAGGTCCCACCGCTTCGTCGAGCCGGGGGAGACGACCTGCACCGGGCGCCCGCCGGCCAGGAAGGTGGCGACCTCCTCGATCGGCCGCACGGTGGCCGACAGCCCGATCCGCTGCGCCGGCCGCTCGAGCAGCTCGTCCAGCCGGTCGAGGGAGACGGCGAGGTGCGCGCCGCGCTTGGAGTCGGTGACGGCGTGCACCTCGTCGACGATCACGGTGTCCACGCCCCGGAGCGCCTCCCGCGCCTGGCTGGTGAGCAGCAGGAACAGCGACTCGGGGGTGGTGATCAGGATGTCCGGCGGGCGGCGGGCGAAGGTGCGCCGCTCGTCGGCCGGGGTGTCGCCCGAGCGGATGCCGACCTTGATCTCCGGCCGGGGCAGGCCCAGCCGTGCGGCGGCCTGGCCGATGCCGGCCAGCGGCGCGCGCAGGTTGCGCTCGACGTCGACGGCCAGCGCCTTCAGCGGCGAGACGTACAGCACCCGGCACCGGGTCCGCTCGTCGGCCGGCGGGGCGGCGGCCAGCCGGTCGAGCGACCACAGGAAGGCCGCGAGCGTCTTGCCCGAGCCGGTCGGTGCCACGACCAGGGCGTGCTCGCCGCTGCTGATCGCCTGCCACGCACCCTCCTGCGCCTCCGTCGGCTGCTCGAAGGCGCCGGTGAACCAGGCGCGCGTCGGCTCGGAGAAGCGGGCCAGGGCGCCGGGCCCCGCGGAGGGGCCGGAAGTCGGGCGGGCGGGCACGCGCTCAGTGTCCCCGCCGTGTACGACACTTCGCTGGTCGGCGGGGGCGCCGGCGGGCGGGGAGCACCTGCCCGGGGAGACGGGAGCGCACGTGGGACCGCTGCAGCAGCCGGAGGTCACGGTCGACGTCGCCCGCGTGCAGCGCCGCACGCTGGGCGTCCTCAGCGGCGGCGTGGCGCTGGCGGGGCTCGGCGTCACCGTCGGCATCACCGCCGGCGGGCTGCTGGCCCGCGATGTCGCCGGCACCGACTCCGCGGCCGGGCTCGGGCAGACCGCCGGTGTCCTCGGCGCGGCGGTCCTGGCGGTACCGCTGGCCCGGATCAGCGACGGCGCCGGCCGGCGGGCGGGGCTGGCCGTCGGCTACGGCCTCAGCGTGGTCGGCGCCGTGCTGACCGTCGTCGCCGCGGCGGCGTCGTCCCTGCTGGTGCTGCTCTGCGGGCTGTTCCTCTTCGGCGCCGCCACCGCATGCGGTCTGCAGTCCCGGTACGCCGCTGCCGACCTCGCGGAGGCCGAGCACCGCGGCCGGTCGCTCTCGCTGGTCGTGTGGGCCACGACGGTCGGCTCCGTCGTCGGCCCGAACCTGGCCGCGCCCGGTGCCGAGCTCGGCGAGGCGCTGGGGCTGCCCGCCCTCGGCGGCGTCTTCGTGGTGTCGGCGGTCGTCTTCGCCGTGGTGGCGGCGGGGTTCCTCCTGCTGCTGCGGCCCGACCCGCTGCTGCTGGCCCGGTCGCTGGGCGGCGGCGCCGGCGGGCCCCGCCCGCGGCAGGCCACCGGCACCGCCCTGCGCGCGGTGTGGGCGACCCCGGCCGGGCGGCTCGGGCTGACCTCGGTCGTCGTCGCCCACTCCGTGATGGTCGGCGTCATGGTGATGACGCCGGTGCACATGGGCCATGCCGGCGGCCCCGAGGGGGCGGTCCTGCGCCTGGTCGGCCTGGTCATCAGCGTGCACGTCGCCGGGATGTACCTGTTCTCCCCGCTGGTCGGGATGCTCGCCGACCGCGTCGGTGCGCCGTCGGTCGTCGCCCTGGGCGCCGCGCTCCTGCTGGCCGCGGCGGCGGTGTCGGGGACGGCGGCCCCCGAGGACTCGGTGCAGCTCGGTGCCGGGCTGCTGCTGCTGGGTCTGGGCTGGTCGTGCGGGCTGATCGCGGGGTCCGCGCTCGTCACCGGGTCGGTGGGGCCGGACCTGCGGCCGACCGCGCAGGGCGGCACGGACATGCTCATGGGCCTCGGGGCCGCGCTGGCCGGCGTGGTCGGCGGCCCGCTGCTGGCCTGGGGCGGCTTCGGCCTGGTGTCCGGCGTCTCCGCGGCGCTGGTGCTCCCGCTGGTCGCGGTGTGGCTGGGGGCGCGGGTCAGCGCCCGCGGTAGTTCCTGATCAGCAGCACGACGAGCGCGACGAGCGCGATCACGATGGCGATCTCGAGGACGGTGTCGAGCGTCGCGGAGCCGGTGCCCGGGATCATGCGCGCAAGGGTAGGGCGGCAACGGCGCGGCCGGGGGCCGACGGGTTAGCGTCGTGGTGTGCGGCTGCAGGAGTTCTGGTCCCGTCTGGACGGTCAGTTCGGGGCGATGCGCGCCCAGAGCGTGGCGCGCGACCACGTGTTCTCGGAGCTCGGCGGGCGCACCGCCGTGGACGCCATCGAGGCGGGCCTGCCCGTGCGCAAGGTCTGGCTGGCCGTCTGCGAGGCCTTCGACGTGCCGGTCAAGGAGCGCTGAAGGCCGACCGGGTGCCGGCCCGGCGTGTCGGCCTGGCGATCGAACACCTGTTCGGCCTACTGTGGCGTCCACAGGCCGGCTGGTCCTCCCCAGCCCGCCCCACGAACCGAAAACTGTCGGTGCCTCGCCCTAGCGTCGGTCCCGACCCGCTTCCCGCGAACCGAAGGTGACGCACCATGGCAGCAACGCTCGACCGCGACAAGGCCCTCGACATGGCCCTCGCCCAGATCGACAAGCAGTTCGGCAAGGGCTCGGTCATGCGCCTGGGCGACGAGACCGCCCAGGCGATCAAGGTCATCCCGACCGGGTCGATCGCCCTCGACATCGCCCTGGGCATCGGCGGCCTGCCGCGCGGCCGGGTCATCGAGGTCTACGGGCCGGAGTCCTCCGGTAAGACCACGGTCGCCCTGCACGCGGTGGCCAACGCCCAGGCCAACGGCGGCATCGCGGCCTTCATCGACGCCGAGCACGCGCTCGACCCGGAGTACGCCCGCGCCATCGGCGTGGACACCGACGCCCTCCTGGTCAGCCAGCCCGACACCGGTGAGCAGGCCCTCGAGATCGCCGACATGCTGATCCGCTCCGGCGCGCTCGACATCATCGTCATCGACTCGGTGGCGGCCCTGGTGCCCCGGGCCGAGATCGAGGGCGAGATGGGTGACAGCCACGTGGGTCTGCAGGCCCGCCTGATGAGCCAGGCGCTGCGCAAGATCACCGGTGCGCTGAGCAACTCCGGCACGACGGCGATCTTCATCAACCAGCTGCGCGAGAAGGTCGGTGTGGTCTACGGCTCGCCCGAGGTCACCACCGGTGGGCGCGCGCTGAAGTTCTACTCCTCCGTCCGGCTCGACGTCCGCCGCATCGAGACCCTCAAGCAGGGCACCGACGCGATCGGCAGCCGCACGCGGATCAAGGTCGTCAAGAACAAGGTGGCCGCGCCCTTCAAGCAGGCCGAGCTCGACATCCTCTGGGGTCAGGGCTTCAGTCGGGAGGGCGGCATCGTCGACGCCGGTGTCGAGCAGGGCATCGTGAAGAAGTCCGGCGCCTGGTACACCTACGAGGGCGACCAGCTGGGCCAGGGCAAGGAGAACGTCCGCAACTTCCTGCGGGACAACCCCGACCTGGCCGACGAGATCGAGAAGAAGGTCAAGGAGAAGCTGGGTATCGGCCCGAAGCTCGACGCCCCGGCGCCGGTCGACGCCCCCGACTTCTGACCTGCCGGTGGACGAACGGCCACCGAACCGCCGGCGCGGCCCCGGGGAGACCCGGGCCGGCCGGCGCCCGCGGACGCCGGGCGGCGACGATCCCCTGACCCCGGACGTCGCCCCCGGTTCCCCGGAGGATGACCTCGGTGACCCGGAGCAGGCGGCGCGGAACATCTGTCTCCGCGCGCTGACCGGTGCGCCCAAGACCCGGCAGCAGCTGGCCGACCTCCTCGCGAAGCGCGGTATCCCGGACGACGCCGCCGAGGCCGTGCTCGACCGGTTCACCGAGGTCGGGCTCATCGATGACGCGTCCTTCGCGCGGGCCTGGGTCAGCAGCCGGCAGGCCGGCCGCGGGCTCGCCCGGCGGGCGCTGTCCGCTGAGCTCCGGGCCAAGGGCGTCGATCCGGAGACCGCCGCGGAGGCGGTGCAGCTCGTCGGAGACGACGACGAGCGGGAGGCGGCCCGGCGGCTGGTGGAGCGCCGGGCGCCGGGCATGCGCCGGCTGGACCGCCAGACGGCCACCCGGCGGCTGATGGGCATGCTGGCCCGCAAGGGGTACAACGGTGGCCTCGCGGCGGCCGTGGTGCGCGAGGTCCTCGACGAGGTCGGCGCGGCGGAGGACGACGGCGCGGACGTGGAGTTCGACGAGGAGAGTGCGCTGCCCTGAGCGGCGGCTCCTCACCCCGGTGCGCGACGAGGCGGCCCGGATCGCCCGGGCCGCCTCGTCGCGTCTCCGCCGTCGCCCCGGCTCAGCCCGTGGCGAGCCAGGCGGTCACGTCGACGGCCAGCCCGTCGGAAGCCTCCTCGTCGTCCACCAGCCAGGCGGGGTCCCGGCGCTGGCCGTCGGCGAGCCACCGGGTGATCTCGCCGTCCAGCGCGCCGGCCGCCGGAGCGTCCGGCCGCCGCCGCTCACCGACGAAGGTCAGGTCGGTCTCGGTGCCGTCCGGGTAGCGGAACACCACGCGGCAGCGCGAGCGCCGGTGGCGGGCCGGCGGCACGACCTCCCGGACGACGGCGCTCTCGGCCCCGGCCGCGTCCGCGAACGCGGCGGCAGCGGCGCGGAGCCGGGTCACGAATTCCTGGCCGGCGTCGAGCCGGGCGGCCGCGGCCAGGACCGTCGGGACGGCCGCCTGCTCGGCGGGCGGGGTCGTCTCGGCCGAGGTCCGGGGGACCGGGGGCAGGTTGCGGCGCCCCGCCGCGTGCATCGTCTCCATCGTGAGGACCAGTGTCCCGACAGTTCCGCCCGTCAGCCGTTCGGCGCGCCCGGCTGGGACGAGTGGGTCGGACGGGAAAGTGCAGGTCAGCGCGGCGAGCCGCGCCGGTCGTCAGGCGCCGTCGCGTACCGGTGCCAGGTCTCCGCGGGCGGTCGCCTTCACGGCGGAACCGCCCCTCGCCTGCCGGGCCTGGATCCACTGGGCCAACCGCCCCAGTGCGTAGTTGATCGCGATGTAGAGCACCGCGATCACGAAGAACGTCTGGATCGGGTTCCCCAGGTTGCGCTGGATGCTCTCGCCCTGGCTGAGCAGCTCGTCGAAGTTGGCGATGAAGGTGACCAGCGAGGTGTCCTTGAGCACGACGATGAGCTGGCTGATGATCGCCGGCAGCATGGTCCGGAACGCCTGCGGGAGCAGCACGATGCGCATCGTCTGCCAGGACGTGAGCCCGGTCGCGAGCGCGGCTTCCCGCTGCCCCTTGGGCAGCGAGGCGACACCCGCCCGCACGATCTCGGCGAAGATCACCATGTTGTAGACGGTGAGCCCGATGACCAGGCCCCAGAAGACCTGCCCGCCGGGCAAGCCGCGCAGGTCGACGCCCACGTCGGGCAGCACGCGGACGCCGATGTACACGAGCACGACGACCGGGATGCCGCGGAAGAGCTCCACCAGGCCGATCAGCGGGATCCGGCCGACCCGGCCGAGCGAGAGCCGGGCCACCGCGATCAGCGTGCCGAGGACGATCGACAGCACCATGGCCACCGTGGCGGCCTTGAGCGTGTTGACGATGCCCTCGCCGATCAGGCGCCAGACGGCGTCGAAGGCGTCGTTGCCCGGATCGATGAGCGGTCCCCACTCCTCCATGGAGAACTGGCCGCGCTCGTCGAGCCGCCGGTAGACCACGAAGGCCAGGCCCAGGAGGGCGATGACCGCCACGACGGTGCCGATCAACGTGCGCCGGCGGGCACGCGGCCCCTGGGCGTCGTAGAGGACGGTCTGCTGCTGGCTCATCGGGCGATCGCCACCCTCCGCTCGAGGACCTGCAACAGCGCACCGGCGGTGAGCGTGATGATCAGGTAGCCGACGGCGACCCCGCCGACGAAGATGGGAAAGGTCTCGTAGCCGAGCGCGCTGGTGAGCCGCTGCCCGGTGCTCCACAGGTCACCGCCCACACCGAAGGCGCCGACGACGGCCGAGTTCTTCATCATGGCGATGACGACGCTGCCCAGCGGCGGGACCACGGTCCGCAGCGCCTGGGGGAGCACGACGTAGCGCAACCCCTGGGTGAAGTTGAGCCCGATCGAGCGGGCGGCCTCCGCCTGGCCCGCGGGGACGGAGTTGATCCCCGAGCGCACGGCCTCGCAGACGAACGCGGACGTGTAGAGCACCAGACCGAGCACGCCGAAGAAGAAGAACGACCGGTTGATGCCGAGTTCGGGGAGACCGAAGGCGCAGAAGACGAGCACCACGGTCAAGGGTGTGTTGCGGAACGTCGTGACCCAGAACGTGCCGAAGGCGCGCAGCGGCGGGATGGGGGAGACCCGGCAGGCGGCGATCAGCACCCCCAGCGGGAGCGTCCCCGCCAGCGCCCAGAGGATGATCTCCAGGGAGGTCAGGAAACCGTCGACGAACAGGTCGATGTTGTCGAGGACAGGACTCACTGGCTCTCTCTCGGCGCCGGCGCTCTCGGATCAGGACGGTGCCCCGCGGCCGGCCGGCGTTCCGGCCGGCCGGCCGCGGAGCGATCAGACGGTCAGGCGCACTCGTCGAACTCGGGCAGCTCGGGGGTCTCGGTGCCCTCGACCTGGCCCGCGGTGGCCTCCCACGCCTCCGTGTAGGCGTCCTCGTTCTCCCGGAGCGTCTCGTGGATGAACTCGCAGAAGGCGACGTCGCCCTTGGGGATGCCGATGCCGTAGGGCTCCTCGGTGAACTGCTCGCCGACGAGCTTGAACTCGCCGTCGCTCTCCGACACGAACCCGAGCAGGATGACGTTGTCGGTGGTGACGGCGTCGACCTGGCCGTTGCTCAGCGAGTCGGCGCACTGCGAGTACTCGTCGAAGAGGACCAGCTGGTCAGGGCTGGCGAGGTACTCGGTGATCTGCTCGGCCGGGGTGGAGCCGGTGACCGAGCACACCGTGGCGTCGGGGTTGTCGGTGAACGACTCCGGCCCGGTGATCTCGTCGTTGTCGGCGGCGACCATGATCTGCTGGCCGGCCGTGTAGTACGGGCCGGCGAAGGAGATCCGCTCCTTGCGGGTGTCGTTGATCGTGTACGTCGCGACGACCATGTCGACCTCGTCGCCCTCGAGGACCTCCTCGCGGACCGCGGACGGCGTCTGCACCCACTCGATGTCCTCCGGTGCGATGCCGAGGCCCCCGGCGATGATCTTGGCGATCTCGACGTCGAAGCCCTCCACCTCGCCCTCGAGGTTCTCCAGGCCGAAGCCGGGCTGGTCGAACTTGGTGCCGACCCGGATGGTGCCGGCCTCGGCCAGCTCCGCCATGGTCGTGCCGGCCTCGAACTCGGGAGCCTCGGCGACCTCGGGCTCGGGCGCGGCCGTGTCGTCCCCGCTGCCGCCGCAGGCGGCGAGGACGAGGGCGGTGGCGGTCATCGTGGCGGCGAGCGCACCTCTGCGGAAGCTCACGGGACGGGTCCTCTCGATCGTTCGTGCGGTCGGTGGTGTCAGTGGGTGAGGATCTTGGACAGGAAGTCCTTGGCGCGGTCCGAGCGCGGGTTGGTGAAGAACGACTCCGGTTCGGCCGCCTCCACGATCCGGCCGCCGTCCATGAAGACGACCCGGTTCGCCGCCCGCCGGGCGAAGCCCATCTCGTGGGTGACCACGACCATCGTCATGCCGTCCTTCGCCAGGCCGACCATGACGTCGAGGACCTCGTTGATCATCTCGGGGTCGAGCGCAGAGGTCGGCTCGTCGAAGAGCATCACCTTGGGTTCCATGGCCAGCGCCCGGGCGATCGCCACGCGCTGCTGCTGGCCGCCGGAGAGCTGGGCGGGGTGCTTGTCGGCCTGGCTCGCCACCCCGACGCGGTCGAGGAGTTCCCTGGCGCGCTTCTCGGCGTCCGCCTTCGACTTCTTGCGCACCTTGGTCGGCCCGAGGGTGACGTTCTCGAGGACGGTCTTGTGCGCGAAGAGGTTGAAGCTCTGGAACACCATGCCGACGTCGGCGCGCAGGCGGGCGAGCTCCTTGCCCTCCTCGGGCAACCGCTCGCCGTCGATGGTGATCTCGCCCTTCTCGATGGGTTCGAGGCGGTTGATCGCGCGGCACAGCGTCGACTTGCCCGAACCCGACGGCCCGATGACGACGACGACCTCGCCCCGGGCGATGTCGAGGTCGATGTCCTGCAGGACGTGCAGTTCGCCGAACCACTTGTTGACGCCGGACAGGCGGACGAGAGGCTCTCCGTTGGGACGGCTGGTCACCCTGGGGACCCTAAGGGCGCGAGGTCGCGGTTCCCGCACTGCGGGATCACGAAGGCGTAACGAACGCGGGCGGGCCGGGCGGTCAGCGGCCGGAGTCCGCCCGTTCGGGTGATCGCCCACCCCGAGTGGTCCCGCCGGTCCACGGGCAGCGGCGTGACGCCTCGGGCAGACTCGAGACGATGACCCCCCGACCGGCAGGCGCCGCCTCGGCGGCCGGCACGAACGCGACCTCGATCGGTGGGCCGCGCGCCGCTCGGCGGTGGACCTCCGTCGCGGGGGCCGTGGGTGCCGTGGTCCTCGCGGCCGGACTGATCCTCAACTACGCGCACATCAACGTCGCGCCCGAGCCCTCGTTCCGGCGCGCGCTCCTGGCAGAGGGGGCCCGCCTCTTCTACGCGGATGCGGAGGGCAACGCCTGGTCCTGATTCTCGGCGGCCTTGCTGGCGGTCCTGGCGGCTGCTCTCGCCGTGCTGTCGATCGCCGCCCGGTCGGAGGGTGGACCTGCGTCGCGGTACCGGGTCCTCGCCGGCGTCGCGCTCTTCCTCTCGCTCGACGAGGGGGCGCAGGTGCACGAGTTCCTGAACCAGGTGGGCGTGCGGGTGACCGACCGGCTGGGAACCTTCAACGCCTGGTTGATCCCGGGCGCGGGTGTGCTGCTCGTCGTCGGCGTGCTGCTCCTGTGGTTGGCGCGGGGCATCGAGCCGGCGCTGCGGCGACGGCTGGTCCTCGCCGGCGCCGTCTTCATGGCGGGTGCGGTCGGCATGGAGGCGCTCGGTGCCGCCTTCGCCCTCTCCAGCGATCTGCCGAACCCGTGGTTGACGGGTCGGTACCACCTGCTCGTCGCCGCGGAGGAGGGGTTGGAGATGGCCGGTGCGCTCATCGCCGTGCACGCGGTCGTGGCGAGGATCCGGGTGGACGTCCCCGGCGACGACCGGCGCCACCGCCGGTCGCGCTGACGGCGGTCGCGGGCAGTCTCGGCGCTACCCACCGGACCGTGGCGGCGCGACGGAGAAGAGCTCGGCCGGCTGGCAGGCCAACGCGTCGCAGATCGCGGTCAGCGTGGAGAAGCGCACCGCGCGCGCCCGCCCGTTCTTGAGCACGGAGAGGTCGACCACGGAGACGCCGACCCGCTCGGAGAGCTCGACGAGCGTCATGCCCCGCTCCTCCAGCAGCCGGTCGAGGTGGCACACCACCCGCTGGGCGGCGTCGTCCGGCGCCAGCGCCCGTCGTGGCGCGGGGTCACGGGGCGGTTCGTCGTCACTCCGCGGACCGTATCGACCGTCGATGGCAACGACCGGCGTTGCGCCCGCCGCGACGTACCCTTCCTCCTGTCATGAGCAGCGCAGCGCAGAGCCCCGCCCGCACCTACCGGGTGCGCACCTACGGGTGCCAGATGAACGTGCACGACTCCGAGCGCCTCTCGGGCCTGCTCGAGGCGGCCGGCTACACCGCCGCGGCGGAGGGGGACGACGCCGACATCGTCGTCCTCAACACCTGCGCGGTGCGCGAGAACGCCGACAACCGCCTGTACGGCAACCTCGGGCACCTGCGCCCGGTCAAGGACGCCCGCCCCGGCATGCAGATCGCCGTCGGTGGCTGCCTGGCGCAGAAGGACCGCGGGGAGATCGTGCGGCGCGCTCCCTGGGTCGACGTCGTCTTCGGGACGCACAACGTCGGCTCGCTGCCTGCGCTGCTCGACCGCGCGCGGCACAACGCCGAGGCCCAGGTGGAGATCGTCGAGTCGCTCGAGGTCTTCCCGTCGACCCTGCCGGCCAAGCGCGACTCCGCCTACTCGGGCTGGGTGTCGATCAGCGTCGGCTGCAACAACACCTGCACGTTCTGCATCGTCCCGGCGCTGCGCGGCAAGGAGAAGGACCGCCGACCCGGCGAGATCCTGGCCGAGGTGCAGGCGCTGGTGGACCAGGGCGTGCTCGAGGTGACGCTGCTCGGCCAGAACGTGAACAGCTACGGCAGCGACTTCGGCGACCGCGGCGCGTTCGCCGACCTGCTGCGGGCCACCGGCCGCATCGAGGGGCTGGAGCGGGTCCGCTTCACCAGCCCGCACCCGGCCATGTTCACCGACGACGTCATCGCCGCCATGGCCGAGACGCCGGCGGTGTGCCACCAGCTGCACATGCCGCTGCAGTCGGGGTCCGACGACGTCCTCAAGCGGATGCGCCGCGCCTACCGGCAGGAGCGCTACCTGGGCATCATCGACCGGGTCCGCGCCGCCATGCCCGACGCCGCGATCACCACGGACATCATCGTCGGCTTCCCGGGCGAGACCGAGGAGGACTTCCAGCAGACGCTGGAGGTGGTCCGGCGCGCCCGCTTCGCCAGCGCCTTCACCTTCCAGTACTCCAAGCGCCCCGGGACGCCGGCCGCCGAGATGGACGGGCAGCTGCCCAAGGAGGTCGTGCAGGAGCGCTACCTCCGGCTGACCGCGCTGCAGGACGAGATCAGCTGGGACGAGAACCGGGAGCTGGTCGGCCGGCGGGTGGAGCTGCTCGTCGCGGCGGGCGAGGGCAGCAAGGACGCCGCGCGCGGCCGGCTCTCCGGCCGGGCCCGCGACGGGCGCCTCGTGCACTTCACGGCGGCCGGGGGCGTGCGGCCGGGTGACGTCGTCGAGACCGTCGTCACCCAGGCCGCGCCGCACCACCTGGTCGCCGACGGCCCGCTGCTGTCCCACCGGCGCACCCGCGCCGGGGACGCGAGCGAGGCCGGTACCCGGCCGACGACGCCAGGCGTCTCGCTCGGCATGCCCCAGGTCGGCGTCCCCGCCCCGCTGCCGGTGCTCTCCAGCGGCTGCTGACCCCGGGTGCCTACCGGCGGGCGGACTTCTCCGCCTCGGCCAGCCACTCCCGGCGGGTCGCCAGGTTGGCCTGCGCCTCCGCGATCCGGCGCTCGTCACCGGCGGCCTCGGCCTTGGCCAGCTGCTCCTCGGCCTTGGTGACGGCGGCCCGCATCGAGGCGACCATCGGGTTCTCCGGGGCGGTGCGCACCCGGCCGGCGTCGGCGGCGCCGCGGACCTTCTGCTCCACGGCCATCATCCGGTCCTCGAGCTGGCGCATCACCGCGCGCGGCACGTGCCCGATGGCGTCGTAGCGCTCCTGGATCTTCCGGAGCGCGTTCTGCGCGCCCCGCAGGTCCTTCCCCGGGTCGAGCTGCTCGGCCTCGGCCAGCAGCTCCTCCTTCGCCTGCTGGTTGGCCACCTGCTCGGCGTCGCGCGCCTTGTCCTGCTCGGCGCGGGCGCTGAAGAAGACGTCCTGCGCCGCGCGGAACTGCTTCCACAGGTCGTCGTCGCCGTCCCGGCCGGTGCGCGGCACGGCCTTCCAGCGGTCCATCAGCGACCGCATGGCGGCGCTGGTGGGCCCCCACTCGGTCGACGTCGACAGCCGCTGCGCCTCCTTGATCAGCTCCTGCTTCGCCGCGCGGGCCTCGCCGCGCTGGGCGTCGAGCTGCGCGAAGTGGGCACCCCGGCGGCGGCCGAAGGCGTCCCGGGCGGCGGCGAAGCGCTGCCACAGGGCGTCGTCGGTCTTCCGGTCGATGCCGCGGATGGTCTTCCACTCCTCGACGATCGCCTTGAGGCGGTCGCCGGCTGCCTTCCACGACGTCGACTCGGCGGCGATCTGCTCGGCCTCGGCCGCGAGCGCCTCCTTGCGGGCCACCTGCGCCGCGCGGGCCGCTGCCTTCTCGGCGCGGTACTCCGCGGCGGCGGACTCGGCGGTCGCCACCATGGCGTGCGCCCGGGCGGCGAGCCCCTCCAGGTCGCCGACGGCGGCGGCGGTGGGGATCGACGACGCGAGCGCTTCGGCCTTGGCCTTGATCTCGCCCGGGTTGCCGGTGTGCGCCTTGAGCCGCGCCTCGAGCAGCGCCACCTCGGTGGCGAGGTCGTCGTAGCGGCGGCCGTAGTGGGCCAGCCCGGCCTCGGCGTCCCCGGCCTGCCAGGAGCCGACCTCGCGCTCGCCGTCGGGGGTGCGCACGAAGACGGTGCCCTGCTCGTCCACCCGGCCCCACTGCGACGGGTCGCTGACCACGGTCTCCGCCGGTGCGGCGGGCGGCGCGGGGGCGGGCGCCGGGGTATGAGCCGCCGGCGGTGCCGGCTCCGCGGCGGGGTCGGCGAGCGCCGCGTCCGCGGGCGCGGGTGCCGCCGGTGTACCGGCCTCGGGGGTCACCGCCTCGGAGCCGCCGGGCGGCGTCGCCACCTCGGGGGCGGGGGTCTCGGGGGTCTCCGCAATCGGCGGAGCGGCCTGCTGCACCCCGTTGCCGGGGTCGTCCGTGCTCGACACGTCCCGCAGTGTCCCACGTCGCATCGGCGACACTGCTGCCGTGACCTCCCTCCCCGGCGGCGTCCCGGCCCCGGCGCCCCGTCCGTCGGCCGCCGTGGCGTTCTGCCCGTGCCCGCCGCTGCTCGTCCCGGCGGTGGAGGGGCGGCCCGCGCCGGAGACGACGGCGCTGCGTGCGGCCTGCGTCGAGGCGGTCACCGCGCTGCTCGGCGCCCGCCCGGAGGTCGTCGTCGTCGTCGGGCCGGGTGCGGCGCGGGGGGAGCGGTTCGGTGCCGGCGACGGCGGTGCCCTGCGCGGCTTCGGGGTCGACCTCGAGCTGCCGTTCGACGGACGGCTGCGGCCGGGGAGGCGCCGGCTCCCGACGGCGCACCTCGTGGGTGCCTGGCTGCTCGACCAGGTGGCGTTCGCGGGCACCCGTGTGGGGATCGGCCCCGCAGACCTGGGCCAGCTGCTGCGTGACCTGCCCCCGACCGTCGGCGTCCTGGCGATGGGCGACGGCTCGGCGCGGCGCACCGTCAAGGCGCCCGGCTACCTCGACCCGGCGGCCGAGCCGTTCGACGCCGCCGTCGCCTCCGCCCTCGCCACGGGGGACGCCGCCGCGCTGGCCGCGCTGGACCCGGCGGAGGGGGCGCGGCTGCTCGCCGCGGGGGTGCCGGTCTGGCGCGCGGTGGGCGCCGCGCTCGCCGGCCGGCACGTCACCGCCCACCTGCGCCACGACGCCGCGCCCTTCGGCGTCGGCTACCCGGTCGCCGACTGGGTCGTGGCGTGACGCCGCCGGTCGTCGCCGTCGTCGGGCCGACGGCCACCGGCAAGACCGCGCTCGCCGTCGAGCTGGCCCGGCGGCTGGGCGGCGAGGTGGTCAACGCCGACTCGATGCAGCTCTACCGCGGCATGGACATCGGCACCGCCAAGCCCGACCTCGCCGAGCGCGCTGGGGTGCCGCACCACCTGCTCGACCTGTGGCACGTGCGTGAGCCGGCGTCGGTGGCGGAGTACCGCCGCCGTGCACGAGCCGAGATCGACCGGCTGCGGGCGGCCGGGGTGGTGCCGCTGCTGGTCGGCGGCTCCGGGCTGTACGTGCGCGCCGTCCTCGACGAGCTGGACTTCCCGGGCACCGACCCCGCGGTCCGGGCCCGGCTGGAGGCCGAGCTCGCCGAGGCAGGCCCGGCGGCGCTGCACGCGCGCCTCGCGGCGGTCGACCCGGCGGCCGCCGCGGCCGTCCTGCCCAGCAACGGACGGCGGATCGTGCGCGCGCTCGAGGTGGTCGAGCTGACCGGAGGGCCGTTCCGCGCCCGGCTCCCCGAGCCGCGCCCGCACTACCCCGCGGTGCTCCTGGGCCTGGACCGCGAGCCCGCCGAGCTCGACGAGCGGATCGCCGCACGCGTGGACCGCATGTGGGCCGCGGGCTTCGTCGAGGAGGTGGCCGCGCTGGCCGCCGACGGCCTCCGCGAGGGCCCCACGGCCTCCCGCGCGCTCGGCTACGCCCAGGTGCTGGCGCAGTTCGACGGCGCCCTGTCGGCCGAGGAGGCGCGCGAGCGCACGGTGACCACGACCCGCCGGTTCGTCCGCCGGCAGCGCTCCTGGTTCCGCCGGGACACCGGCACCTCGTGGCTCGACGCCGGGCGGGCCGACCTGGCCGACGCCGCGGTCGCGGTGATCACCGCGCATACGATCGACCGGTGAGCTCCTCGCCCCGCGTGCTGATCGGCCACGGCACGGAGAACGACTTCGTCGTGCTGCCCGACCCCGACGGCGAGGTCTGGGCCGGCGACCGCCTGGACGCGGCGATGGTCCGGCGGCTGTGCGAGCGCCGGGCCGGGCTCGGGGGCGACGGCGTGCTGCGGCTGGTCCGCAGCGCGCACGTGCCCGACGCGCACGCCGTGCTGGGGGAGGACCTCGACCGGTGCGAGTGGTTCATGGACCACCGCAACGCCGACGGCTCCTACGCCGAGATGTGCGGCAACGGCATCCGGTTGTTCCTGCACGCGCTCGTCGCCGAGGGGCTGGTCGACCGCGAGGGGTGCGCCGACGGACTGCTGGTCGGCACCCGTGGTGGGCCCCGGCGGGTCGGGGCCGGCGCGGACGGTGGCTACTGGGTGGAGATGGGGCCCGCGCGGCCCTTCGGCGAGGGCTCGGCGGAGCTGGACGGCCGGACGTTCGAGGGGGTGGCGGTGAGCATGGGCAACCCGCACCTGGCCTGCCTCACCGACGTGCCCGTCGAGCAGCTGGACCTGACCGGGGCCCCGGCCTTCGACCCCGTGCTGTTCCCCGAGGGGGTCAACGTCGAGCTGGTCAACGTCCTCGAACCGGGCGCGCACGTGCGGCTGCGGGTCTCCGAGCGCGGGGTGGGGGAGACGCGGTCGTGCGGGACCGGCGCCTGCGCGGCGGCCTACGCGGCGCTGCGGGCGGAGGGGGCCACCGAGGGGACCGTCGTCGTCGACGTCCCCGGGGGCCGCCTGTCGGTGCGGGTGGCCCCCGGGACGACGGTGCTCAGCGGGCCGGCGGTCCTGGTGTCGGCCGGCGCGCTCTGCCCGGAGTGGCTCCTCGGCTAGCTCTCGCCTCGCCGGTCACGAGCTGTCGCGGCGGTCGTCGTCGGGCGCCATGGGCACCATCGCGTCGTCGTCGTCCGTGGGCGGAGGGGTCGGCGGCGCGCCCCGGCCGCTGTCCTGGTCCGCCCCCGCACCCAGGGGGTTCCGCGGTGGCCCGCCGATGCCCTTCGGGTCGCGGCCGGGGTCCTCCACGTCGCCGTCGGCACCCAGGCGGGTCGATCCGTGCTCGGTCATCGGTTCCTCCTCGTCGCGGGGCGTCTCGTCGCCGGGACCCCTACCCGTGGCGGCGACCGGGATGCATCCGGGTGCTCCGTGCGTTGCACCGGGCGATGACAACTCAGGTGCTCTCGCCGAAGGACCGTGCCACGCTGGAGACGATGACGACCGCCCCCGATGCCCTGCCCGTGGACGAGCAGGCCGACCCCGCCCCCACCCCCGCTCCCGCCGGGCGGTGGGACGAGGCCGATGACACCACCGGTTCCTACGCGCTCGAGGCGCGCGGTGCCCTCCGCCGGGTGGCCGGCCTCTCCACCGAGCTCGCCGACGTCACCGAGGTCGAGTACCGGCAGCTGCGGCTGGAGCGCGTCGTGCTCGTCGGGGTGTGGACCGAGGGGACCCAGGCCGACGCCGACCGTTCCCTGGCCGAGCTCGCCGCCCTCGCCGAGACCGCCGGGTCGCAGGTGCTCGAGGCGGTGAGCCAGCGCCGGGACAAGCCCGACGCCGCCACCTACGTCGGCTCGGGCAAGGCCGCCGAGATCCGCGACATCGTCGCCGCCACGGGCGCCGACACCGTGATCTGCGACGGCGAGCTGACGCCCGGCCAGCTCAACCAGCTGGAGAAGGTGCTCAAGGTCAAGGTCGTCGACCGGACGGCGCTGATCCTGGACATCTTCGCCCAGCACGCCACCAGCCGGGAGGGCAAGGCGCAGGTCGAGCTCGCCCAGATGCAGTACATGCTGCCGCGGCTGCGCGGCTGGGGTGAGTCGATGTCCCGCCAGGCCGGTGGCCGGGTCGCCGGCGGTGGCGGGATCGGTACCCGTGGTCCGGGCGAGACGAAGATCGAGACCGACCGGCGGCGCATCCGCGCCCGGGTGAGCAAGCTGCGGCGCGAGATCGCCGGCATGGCGACCGCCCGGGCGACCCAGCGGGCAAGCCGCGGCCGCAACGCCGTGCCGAGCGTGGCCATCGCCGGGTACACCAACGCCGGCAAGTCCAGCCTGCTCAACCAGCTGACCGGTGCCGGCGTGCTGGTGGAGAACGCGCTGTTCGCCACCCTCGACCCGACGGTGCGCCGGGCCCAGTCGCCCGACGGCCGGGAGTACACGCTCACCGACACCGTGGGGTTCGTGCGCCACCTGCCGCACCAGCTCGTCGACGCCTTCCGCTCCACGCTGGAGGAGGTGGCCGCGGCCGACCTGCTGCTGCACGTCGTCGACGGCTCCGACCCGGATCCGCTGGGCCAGATCGAGGCGGTGCGCGTCGTGCTCGGGGAGATCGACGCCGCGTCGGTACCCGAGCTGATCGTCGTCAACAAGGTCGACGCCATGGGCGAGGAGGAGATCCTCATGCTCCGGCAGGCGCTCCCGGGTGCCGTCTGGGTGTCCGCGCGCACGGGGACGGGGATCGACGGCCTGCGTCGGCTGGTGGCCGAGCGGCTCCCGCACCCCGACGTCGAGGTCGACGTGCTGGTGCCCTACGAGCGGGGGGACCTGGTCTCGCGGGTGCACCGCGACGGCGAGGTGCTCGGCGAGCGGCACGAGGCCGGCGGGACGCGGCTCACCGCACGGGTCGACGGCGCGCTGGCGGCGGTGCTCGAGCAGTTCGCGGTTCCCGTCGGCTGAGAGCCGACGCGTCGACCGCCGCGGATCACGATCCGGTCACGGGCCGGTACCGTGGCGGCGTGACCAGGGGTGCGGTGCGGGAGACCGGTCCACCGCGCGCGGCTCCCGTCGTCCCGGTCGGCCGGCCACCGTGGTGGCTGGTCGCCGCCGCGCTGCTGGTCACGGTGCTCGTCTCCGCAGACCTGGTCACCCACGGGCCGTCCGAGCGGCTGGACCTGCGGGTGTCCGAGATCGTCAGCGACTGGGGGCTGCGGGACACACCCGGTTACCCGGCGGTCTGGGTGGTCACCCAGATCGGCGGGCGCGTCACCATCCTGGTCGTGCTCGCCGGCCTCATCGGCTACCTGCTGTGGCGGCGCGGGACCTGGCTGCCGGCGGTCCGCGTGCTGCTGGCCCTGGGGCTGCTGACCGCGGGTGTCTATGCGATGAAGCACGGGTTCGGGCGCACGGCGCCGGCGTTCCCCGGCTCCTACTTCTTCCACTCCGACGGCGTCTCGTTCCCCTCCGGCCACGTCGCGAACGCGGTGCTCATGTGGGGCGTGGCCCGGTGGCAGGCCGTCGAGTACGGATTGCCTCCCGCGGTGCAGCGGACCTTCTGGTGGCTCAGCGTCGTCGGGCCGGTCGCCACCGGCGTGGCCATGGTGTCGCTGGACTTCCACTGGGTCAGCGACGCGGTGGTGGGCGCCGCCGTGGGGATCGTCCTGTTGGGCGTGGTTCATGCACTGGACGAGTTGGTTCTGTCACGCTGGGTACGTGCCCGAGCAGGCCGTCCCGGTTCCTGACCGTGCCCGGCGGTGCCGGGCCGTCGCCACGAGCGCCCTGGTGGGCGGCGCGGCCGTGCTCGCCCCCGCCCCGGCGCTCGCGGAGGTGGCGGCGCCCGCGCCCGAGGTGCGGTGCTCGATCACCGATCCACGGCTCGCCGAGCTCTCGGGGCTGGTGGACGTGGGGGAG
The DNA here is from genome assembly GCF_021698995.1 of Blastococcus sp. KM273129. Taxonomy (NCBI): domain Bacteria; kingdom Bacillati; phylum Actinomycetota; class Actinomycetes; order Geodermatophilales; family Geodermatophilaceae; genus Blastococcus; species Blastococcus sp. KM273129. The sequence goes on from NZ_SSXB01000001.1 coordinate 42,594, forward strand.
CAGGTGCTCGCGCTGAACGACGGCGGCGAGCAGGTGGCCGTCCACGGGCTGGACTCCTCGTGCGCGGTCGTCGACGTCCGGACCGCGGCGGCCGACCCGTTCGACCCCGAAGACCTCGGCGTGGCGCCCGACGGGAGCGTCTGGGTGGCCGACATCGGCGACAACGGCACGGTCCGCCCGACCGTGGCGTTGCACGTCCTCCGACCCGACGGCACGGCCGCGCTGCACCGGCTGACCTACCCGGACGGCGCGCACGACGCCGAGGCGCTGCTCCTGGCGCCGGACGGCACCCCGTACCTGGTCACCAAGGAGGTGCTGGGGTCCAGCGGCGTCTACCGCCCCGCTGCGGCGCTGGTGGACGGCGGCACGGTGCCGCTGGAACGGGTGGGCACGGTGAACGTCACGCTGACCGGGACCCCCGGCGGGCCGGTGGGCCGGGCGGGGCAGCTCCTGGTCACCGGGGGCGCGGTCGCCGCGGACGGCAGCGCCCTGGCGCTGCGCACCTACACCGACGCGTACGTGTGGCCGCTCACCGGATCCGACGTCCTCGGCGCACTGGCCGGGGAGCCGGTGCGGGTGGCGCTCCCGGAGTCCCCGCAGGGTGAGGCCATCAGCTTCACCGCCGACGGCCAGGCGCTGGTCGTCGCCAGCGAGGGCCTGCCCAGCGCCGTCGCCGTGGTGCCCGTCCCGGCCGGGGTCGCCGCGACGAGCCCGGCGCCCACCGGGGCGCCGCTGCCCTCCCTCGCCGAGCTGACCACCAGTTCGGACCGCTCGCCGATCGCCGCGGCGGTGATCGCCGCCACCGTCGCCACCGTCGTGGTCTGGCTGACCGGGCGGCTGCGCCGCCGGCCCTGACGGTCAGGCCGGGCGCCCGCCACCGAGTTCCCGGCTGCACTCCTCGGCGGCCCGGGCGACCTGCTCGCCGTAGACCGGCCACAGCCGCCGGGGGAGCCGCTGTGCCGGCAGGGACAGGCTCAGGGTCGCCACCGGCCGCCCTGCCCCGCCGAGGACCGCGGCACCGACGGCCGCGATGTCCGGGTGCCGCGTGCCGACGGTGACCGCGTAACCCTGCCGGCGCACCTGCTCCAGTTCGCGCAGCAGGGCGTCGGCATCGGTGTCCGTGTGAGGGGTCAGCGCCTCGAGCGGCGCTGCCCGGAGGAGGGCCGCCGCCTGGGCCTCCGGCATGGCGGCGAGCAGCGCCTTGCCCGACGCGGTCGTGTGCATGGGGGCGCCGTGCCCGACGACGGCGTTGGTCCGCACGGGGTGGACGCCCTCGATCTTCTCCAGCAGGACGATCCGCCGCTCGTCCGGGACCGACAGGTGCACCGTCTCGCCGGTCGCTGCGGAGAGCCGGTGCATGGCGGGCAGGGCGACGCGCCGGATCTCCTCGTCCCCCCGGTGCCGGGACCCGATGGCCATCGCCTTCGCGGTCAGGGACCACCGGGTCGGCTCCTCCCCGCCGGCCCGTATCCACCCCAGTTCGCCCAGGGCCAGCAGCATCCGCTGGGTCGTGGACTTCGGCAGGCCCATGGCCCTCGACAGCTCGCTGACGCCCACGGGTTGGCGCTCCGACACGGCCTCGAGCACGGCCAGCGCCACGGACACCGACCTCATGTGGTTGACGTCACCCTTCTCGACTCCCTACTGTGGCCGGCGTCATACCGTGCCACTACACGGTTCACCGTTCCACACAGTGGCACAACCGTCAACAGCAGGGAGCGCACGTGTCCGAACCCGTCCAGCCGGGCGCCCTCGCGGGGGTCCGGGTCCTCGACCTCACCCAGGTCATGGCGGGGGCGTACTGCTCGATGCTGCTGGCCGACATGGGTGCCGACGTGATCAAGATCGAGCGGCCCGAGGGCGGGGACGACACGCGGCGGATGTCGCGCGGTCCCGACGTGGAGCTGTCGCCGGCGTTCAACGCGATGAACCGGAACAAGCGCGGCCTGGCCGTGGACCTGAAGGATCCGCGGGGGGCCGAGGTGGTCCGCCGGCTGGCGCGCGACGCCGACGTGCTGGTGGAGAACTTCCGGCCCGGTCTGCTCGACCGGCTCGGCCTCGGGCAGGAGGCGCTGCGGGCGGAGAACCCCCGGCTCGTCTACTGCTCCATCTCCGGGTTCGGTGCCACCGGCCCCTACGCCGGGCGCGGCGGCTACGACCTGGTGGCGCAGGCGATGAGCGGGCTGATGAGCATGACGGGCGAGCCGGGGCGCCCGCCGGTGAAGGTCGGCGTGCCCATCTGCGACCTGAACGCCGGCGTCTTCGCGGCCTACGGGGTGTTGTCGGCCTACATCCACCGGTTGCGGACGGGGGTGGGGCAGTTCGTCGACACGTCGCTGCTGGAGGCGGGGATCGCCTACACCGTCTGGGAGACGGCGATGTTCTTCGGGCTCGGTGACGTGGCCCGGCCGATGGGGTCGGCGCACCGCCTGTCCGCGCCCTACGAGGCGCTGCCGACCGCCGACGGCTGGATCGCCGTCGGCGCGGCCAACCAGCGGAACTGGGAACGGTTGTGCGAGGCGCTGGACTGCCGGGCCCTGGCCCTGGATCCTCGCTTCGCCGACAACCCGGGGCGCATGAAGCACCGGATCGAGCTGGCGGGCGAGCTGGCGACGAGGCTCCGCACCCGCCCCACCGCCGCATGGCTCGAGGTGCTGGAGACCGCGGGCGTGCCGAGCGGTCCGCTCTACGACATCGAGCAGGTCTACTCCGACCCCCACGTGCGGGCCCGGGACATGGTCGTCGAGACGGTGCACCCCCGGATGGGCACGGTGCGCCACATCGGGGCCCCGGTGAAGCTGTCCGGCACCCCGGCCGCGATCCGCCGGCCGGCGCCGCTGCTCGGTCAGCACAGCCGCGAGGTCCTGGTGGAGGCCGGCATGTCCGCCTCCGACATCGACGAGCTGCTCGCCGACGGCGTGCTGCTGACCACCTCCGCGGGGGATCACCCCGGTGCCGCGTCGGAGGCCCCCTCTCCCGAGCCGACGGAGGTATCCGCGTGACCCACCTCGTGATGTCCGGACTGACCAAGAGCTTCGGCGCCGCCCGCGTCGTCGACGGGGTCGACCTCTCCATCGAGGAGGGTGAGGCCGTGGTGCTGCTGGGGCCCAGCGGCTGCGGCAAGACCACGTGCCTGCGGATGATCGCCGGCTTCGAGCGCCCGGACGCCGGCGAGATCCGGCTCCGCGACGAGGTCCTGGTCGGTGGGCGCACGTTCGTGCCACCCGAGCGACGGCGGATGTCGGTGGTCTTCCAGAGCTACGCGCTGTGGCCGCACCTGAGCGTGCGCGAGAACGTCGGCTACGGACCCACGACGGCGAAGGTGGGCCGCGCCGAGGTGCGGCGGCGGACCGACGAGGCGCTGTCGATGGTCCAGCTGGACGGGCTCGCCGACCGGTACGCCCACCAGCTGTCCGGCGGCCAGCAGCAGCGCGTCGCGCTGGCGAGGGCCCTGGTCAACGACCCCGCGCTGCTCCTGCTCGACGAGCCGCTGTCCAACCTCGACACCCGGCTGCGGGAGGAGATGCGGTCGGAGGTGAAGCGGATCCAGCGGTCGCTGGGCGTGACCATGGTCTACGTCACCCACGACCAGGCGGAGGCCCTGTCGCTGGCCGACCGCCTGGTGGTGATGCACGACGGTCGCATCGTGCAGGTCGGCAGCCCCGAGGACGTCTACCGCCGGCCGCGCACCGGGTTCGTCGCCCGCGCCCTGGGAGCGACCAACGTGCTGCCGGCCACCGTCCGCGGTGCCGTCGGCGGAGCTGTCGCCCTCGAACTGCCCGGCGGCGTCCCGGTCGAGGCGGACGCGCCGGCCGACGGCCCGCTGGGCGAGGGCCAGGCCGTCATGGTCTCCGTGCGCCCGGGGGACGTCCGGCTCACCCCGGCCGACCCCGGCGACACCTCCGGTGCCGTGGTCCGCGAGGCCCTGTTCTTCGGCGATCACGTCCAGTACTCCGTGGAGCTACCCGGGCTCACCGAGCCGATCAAGGCGACCGGTCCCAGCGTCGGACGGCTCCAGCCCGGCCAGGCGGTGTCGCTCGGGGTCGACCGCGGGGCCGCCGCCGTCCTGGGCGACCGCCCCGCGGCCGCCACCGAACACGTCAGCGCCGTCCCGGCACCCGTTCCCGGCCGGTCCGCGGCGTGAGCGCCGCCGTCTCCCGATCCCCCCGTCCGAACAGCGTCACCCACCCGAGAAGAGGCCCTGTGTTCTCCCACTGCTCCGCGCGCCGCCTGCTCACCAGCCTGACCGTCCCCATGGCCGTCGTGCTCGTCGCCGCCTGCGGCAACGGCTCGACCACACCGGCGTCGGACGCCGGATCCGGCGGCGAGCCGGCCGCGGTGGAGGGGATCGACCAGGAGCTGGTCGAGGCCGCGCAGGAGGAGGGCGGCGTCGTCCTCTACGCCGGAGGGCACACCCGCCCCGGCCTGGAGCTGCTCCAGGAGCGGATGCAGGAGCTCTTCGGCATCCAGGTCACCTTCACCCGCGAGGACTCGGGCGCGATCGCCAACTCCATCTCCGCCGAGCTGGCCAGCGGGTCGGTCAACGCGGACGTCGTCAGCCTCACCGATCCCGGCACCATGCAGGACTGGGCGGACGAGGGCGTCATCGCCGATGCCGACGTGCCCAACCTCGCCGACATCAGCGAGGGCCTGGACAACCCGGACAACCCGCAGGTGCCCTACAGCCTCGTCCCGCTGGGGATCATGTACAACTCCGCCAACACCGACCCGGCAGACCTCCCCACCACATGGGAGGAGCTGGCCGGCGAGGACCACGGCGCCATCATCAGCGCCGACCCGGGTGCATCGGGCACCGCGCTGGCCTACTACACGATGCTCACGGGCCTCCACGGCGAGGAGTGGCTGGAGCAGCTGGCCGAGCGGCAGGTCTCCGTCACCGACAGCAGTCTCGCCCTCGCACAGCTGGTGCTCACCGGTGAGGCCGACATCGGCATCCCGGCCATCGAGTCGGCCGTGATCAGCGCCGCGGAGGAGGGCGAGCCCCTGGAGATCGCCTTCATGGAGGACGGGGTGCCGTCCTTCGCGTCCGAGCTGGCGATGCTCGCCGACGCGCCGCACCCGAACGCCGCGAAGCTGCTGGTGCAGTACCACCTGAGCGAGGACTTCCAGCAGGCCCTCGCCGACCAGGGCGGGCGCAGCGTGCTCCAGGGTGGTCCCCAGCCGCCGACCGGCGCCGACCTCTCCGACGCCACGCTCCTGACCGCGGACCTCTCGGAGATCGAGGAGCGCGGCGAGGACGTCGTTGCCCGCTTCGCGGAGCTGTTCAACCGATGAGCCGCCGACCGAACGGCTCCACCGCACCCCCGGGCCGCCCGTCATGGCGCTGACCAGCTCCGCCGCCCCGGCCGCGTCGGGCACCGACGCGGCCGGGGTGCCCCGGGACACCGGGGCTCCGCCCCGCCGCCGACGGCAGGCCCATCGGCGCGGCACCGGCTTCGAGCGCGCCATGCGCTGGGTGTGGGTGGTCGCGATCGTCGCCCTCATCGGCTACCCGGTCGCGCAGGTCTTCGGCCAGAGCTTCGTCGCCGACGACGGCGGGTTCACGCTCGGCAACTACGGGCTGCTGGCCAGCGAACCCCGCTTGGTCGAGGCGATCCTCAACTCGCTGTGGATCGCCTCGGGCACCGTGGTGGGCAGCCTCCTGCTCGGCCTCCCCGTCGCCTGGTTCGCGGTGCGGACGGATCTGCCGTTCCGGCGCTTCTTCCGCGGCACCGCGGTCCTCACCTTCGCCGCGCCCAGCTTCATCGCCGCACTCGGGTGGATCCTCCTGCTGGGGCCGCGCAACGGGCTGCTGAACACCACCTTGATGTCCCTCTTCGGCCTGGAGTCCGCGCCGTTCGACATCTTCAGCCCGTGGGGGATCATCTTCGTCCTCTCCCTCTTCCTCTACCCCCTCGTCTTCCTCCCGGTGTCGGCCGCGCTCGAGGGCATCGACCCGGCGCTGGAGCACGCGGCGGCCAGTCTCGGTGCCTCCCGGGCCCGGGTGCTCCGGACGGTGACGTTCCCGGTCATCGCGCCGGCGCTGATCGCCGGGTCGATCCTCGTCTTCGTCAGCGCCGCGGTGATCTTCGGCCCGGTCGCCATCCTGGGTGCGCCGACCGGGTTCCAGACCATCCCGACCGTCCTGCTGAGCCTCATGCAGTTCCCGCCCCGGATCGAGGCGGCGGCGGTCATCTCCGTGCCGATCCTCGTGATCATCGCGGGACTGCTGCTGGTCCAACGGCGTCTCGTCGGGGGGAAGAAGTTCACCGTCATCGGAGGCAAGCCGGGGCGGCAGGAGCTGACCCACCTCGGTCCCGCCGGCCGGGTCGCGGGGCTGGCCTTCTGCACGCTGGTCGTCGTCCTCAGCATCGTGCTGCCGTTCGGCATCCTGCTGGCGACGTCGTTCCGCGAGGCCCTCGGGCGACCGTTCGGGGCGGACAACTTCACGCTGACCGGCAACTACGAGCAGGTGTTCAGCCAGCCGCTGATCACGGCGGCCATGGGCAACAGCTTCTTCCTGGCCGTGGCGGCGACGGTGCTGGCGCTCGCGCTCGCGCTGCTCGCTTCGTGGCTCGTGCACCGGACCAGGGCGCGCAGCAACGCGGTGATCGCACCGGCGATGGCGGCCCCGCTGGCGTTCCCGGGCGCCGTCCTCGGTATCGGGCTGATCATCGCCTACGCCGCGCCGCCGTTCGGTCTGGGCGGGTCGCTCACCATCCTCCTCATCGCCTACGTCGGCAGCGCGCTACCGCTGACCTTCGCCTACGTGCACGCGGGCATGGGGCAGATCGGCGCCGAGGTCGAGGAGGCGTCGCGGAGCCTGGGCGCCTCGTGGGCTCGCACCTGGCGGCGCATCACCGTGCCGTTGCTGCGCCCGTCGCTGCTGGCGGCGGGGCTGCTCAACTTCGTCCTGCTGTTCCGGGAGCTGGAGATGTCGGTGTTCCTCTACACCGGCGCCAACCCGACCATCGCCACCGTCCTCTACAACCTGTCCAACGAGTCGCTGTACCAGCGGGTGGGTGCTCTCTCGGTGGTCATCCTGCTGATCAACATCGTCGTGGCGGTCATCGCCATGCGACTGCTCGACCACCGGCCCGGCGAGTCCCGCCGTCGCCGGACGACGCCCCGTCCAGACGCCCACGCATCCTCGGAGGAAGCCGCATGACCGTGACCACGACCGACGTAGGCCCCGGGGTCCACCTGCGCTACGAGACCCCGCACATCGCCGTCCTCAGCCTGGACAGCCCGCCCTCGAACACCTTCAGCTGGGAGAGCCGGCGGTCGTTCATGAGGGCGCTCGACATCCTGGACGCCGACGAGCAGGTGCGCTGCCTGGTCATCACCGGGGAGGGGCGGGCGTTCACCGCAGGTGCCCACCTCGGCGAGGACCAGTCCATGAGCGACGAGCAGCTCGAGGACTACCTGGCCGGGTTCGGCCGGGTGCTGAACGGGGTGCAGAACTTCCGGGCACCGGTGATCGCCGCGATCAACGGGGCGACCATCGGCGGCGGGCTGGAGTTCGCGCTCTGCTGCGACATCCGCATCGCATCCACCGAGGCGTTCTTCGTGGCTGCCGGGGTGAACGTGGGGCTCATCGTGAGCTTCTGGCGTCTTCCGCGTGTCATCGGCCTGGGGCCGGCCAAGGAGATCCTGCTGACCGGGGCCCGGTACACCGCGCAGCAGGCGCTGAACTGGGGCCTGGTCACGGAGGTGCACGAGCCGGCCGACCTCATGACGGCCGCGCTCGCGAAGGCCCAGCGGATCGCCACCCGTGCGCCGCTGTCCGTGGAGGCGACGAAGGAGGCGGTCACCGGGGCGTTCGAGATGGACTTCGCGCAAGGGCAGGCGCTGCAGACCAAGCGCTTCCTCGAGATGTTCCGCACCGACGACCACCAGGAGGCGCTGCAGGCCTTCTTCGAGAAGCGGGACGGGAACTACCAGCGGCGCTGATCACCGCGCCCGTGCACGTCGGTGGCCGGCCGGCACGAAGCCCCGGCCGGCCACCGACGTCGTGTCGTCAGACCCGGCGCAGGACCGAGACCACCCGGCCGAGGATCGTCGCCTCGTCGCCCGGGATGGGCTCGTAGGCCGGGTTGTGCGGCAGCAGCCACACGTGACCGTCCCGCCGCTTGTAGGTCTTGACGGTCGCCTCGCCGTCGATCATGGCGGCGACGATCTCCCCGTTCTCGGCAGTGGGCTGCTGGCGGACGACGACCCAGTCGCCGTCGCAGATGGCGGCTTCGACCATCGAGTCGCCGGCCACCTTGAGCATGAAGACGGTCCCCTCGCCCACGAGCTCGCGGGGGAGCGGGAAGACGTCCTCCACCGCCTGTTCGGCCAGGACCGGGCCACCGGCGGCGATCCGCCCGACGAGCGGGACGTACGTGGGGGCGGAGGCCTGCTCGCCGTCGGCGACCACCGGCGGCTCGGCATGCGTGGCCGCGCCCCGGCCCGTGTCACCGGGGAGCCGGACGTCCAGCGCGCGGGGCCGGTTGGGGTCGCGCCGCAGCCAGCCCTTTTTCTGCAGCACGGACAGCTGGTGGGCGACCGAGGACGCCGACGACAGCCCCACCGCCTCGCCGATCTCCCGGACCGACGGCGGGTAGCCCCGGCGGTCGATGGAGTCGCGGATCACCTCGAGGACCCGCCGCTGCCGCTGGGTGAGCCCGTCGCCGTCAGCCGTGCGATCGGGGAAGGTGCGCACCGACGCGGTGCCGCCCGCCTCCGGGGTCGCCCCGCGCGTGCCGCGCCCACCGCCGGAGGTCCCGCTCGAGTCCGCCACGTCTCCTCCTCGCCGGCTGCCCGTGCAGCGCTCGACCGTCGTCGTCCGCTGAACGGTAGCGCCGATCCCGGGCCAGTTCAAACACACGTTCGAAAGTTCTCCGTGTCGCATCGCTTCTGTCGGCATCGTCCGGTAGACATCGGACAGGCGTTCGAATCGAACAGGTGTTCGGGCCGGCGGGGTGCCGGCCAGGAGGGCGGGAGACATGGACAGCGGTGCTGCGTTGCGCGTCCGCGCGGAGTCGTCGGTGGGCGTGGCGCACGGCAGCGCGGCGCGGGTGCCCGCGCGCCACCTGAGGGTCCTGCCACCGCCCCGCGCCTACGCGGAACCCGTCGCGCCCGCGACCCGCCAGGGGGAGTCCCGGCCGGCGGGCCGCGCCCGGACGGTCGCCGGCCGGGCGGTGCCGCCGCCGGTCCCAACGCTCCGGCTGACGGCGCGCGGGCGCCGCGTGGTCGCGGTGGCCGTCCTGCTCCTGGGTCTCGGGGTGGTCGCCCTCGTCGGCGCCGCCCTCGGCGAGGACGGGGGCGGGCTGGAGCTGATGGGCACGACGAAGGTGATCGTGGAACCCGGGGACACGCTCTGGTCGATCGCGGGTGCAGCAGCCGGGGGGCGCGACGTGCGCGACGTCATCGTCGACATCCGCCGGCTCAACGAGCTCGGGAGCGCGGCGATCGCTCCCGGTCAGGTGCTGCTGCTGCCCTGATCGGCCGGTCCCGTGCAGCCGCGCGGCCATGGCGAGAGGTTCACAATGCCCGTTCGACGACTTCGTCAACCCTCTGTGTCGGCGCGTTCACGCAGTGTGCTCATGGCCCGCCTACGGTCATCCCGTGTCCAGCGTCATGGAGAGTCGCGCCGCGGTGTTCACCAGCCAGCCCCAGGTCGTCGAGGTCCACCAGGCGGGGAACTGGTGCGCCGGCGAGCTCCTGGGCTGGCGGCACGACGACGCGGGCGCCTGCCAGATGTGGGTCCGCGTCGTGGTCGACGGTGTCGAATGCACGGCCTGGACCGATCTGGCAGCGGTGCGACTGCCCGAGCCGCCGCCCGCCGAGGCCGTCCCGGCGACGCGGGTGATGCCCGCGCAGGCGCCTTCCCCGTCGCAGGAGGCCGGCCCGGTCGCCCATGACGAGACCGCCGGTCTGCCGCTGGAGCGGGATGCGGGCGTCCGCCCGGCCACCGCTCGCCCCGAAGGGCGTCGGCGAGCTCCCGAGGTCGCCGAGAGCCCGGCCACTCCGAGGCCGGCGACCGCGGCCGGTCGTCACCGGGCCCCGGCGACCGCTTCCGCCCCTGCCGTCGGTCGGCACCGGGCCGCCGACACCGGTCACCTCGAGCCGGTCGTGACGGGTGGGCCGGTCGTGGCGCGTGGCAACCGGTCCGGCGCGTGGGCGGTGCCCGCGGCGCGCGCCGCCCACCCGGTGGAGCGGCGTCCGGCCGGGCACGGCTGGACCCCTCCCGCGGACGTCGAGCCCGACCTGCTCACCCGGCCGATGCGCCTGGGGAACCAGGTCCCGCACTCCCGGCGGCCCCGGTTGGACGGCGCCGTCCACGTCTGACCCGCTCGCGCCCCGTGACGGAGGCCCGGCGGCCGGCCTCGCCCTGCTGCCGTACATGGCCTCCGGGTGGTCGTCGGCCGGGTGGCCGGCGCGCTCGCGGTGTGTCGGGTGTGCGGTCGACCGTGCCCGGCGCGACGGGTGCCCTCCCGCGGGGCGTTCGTCGGCGTGTCGCCGCGGTGCCGCTGTGACGGCTGGGGGCCGCTGTTCCGCCTGCGCACCGCAGTGTCGGGGCGGAACACGCCGGAGAAACGATCACTTGCACATCTTGTGGGCGCCGTCCTAGGGTTCCCCTACATCTAGTAGTTACACAGCTGTAAGCCCGTCCACAGGCCCATCCTCAGGTTCTCCCCGCGGCGTCCACCGGATGTCCCCAGGGAGCTCCACAGGCAGCCGGTGGCGGGCGCCCGGCGGAGGAGGTGAACCATCGTGCGCTGCCCGTTCTGCCACAACGCCGACAGCCGGGTGATCGACTCGCGGGAGGCCGACGAGGGCGCCACGACGCGTCGTCGCCGCTCGTGCCCTGCGTGCGGCCGGCGGTTCACCACCGTCGAGGAGGCGGTGCTCGCCGTCGTCAAGCGCAACGGCGTCAGCGAACCGTTCAACCGCAGCAAGGTCGTCGCCGGCGTCCGCCGGGCCTGCCAGGGCCGGCCGGTCGACGAGGACCAGCTCAAGCTCCTCGCCCAGCAGGTGGAGGACGCCATCCGCGCCAGCGGCGCCGCGGAGGTGCCGAGCCACGAGGTCGGCCTGGCCATCCTCGGCCCGCTGCGCGAACTGGACGAGGTGGCCTACCTCCGGTTCGCCAGCGTCTACCGCTCCTTCACCTCGGTGGCCGACTTCGAGCGGGAGATCGCCGAGCTCCGGGCCCGGCAGTCCGGCGGCGCGCCGCCGGGGGAGGAGGGGCCGCCCGCACCCCGTCAGCCGGTGCCGTCCGGCACCCCCGCCGGCACCTGAGAACTGTCGGTGCCACCCGATAGACAGCAGTTCGAGCAGTTACCGATCGCGGCTCTTCCCCAGCCCCCGATCCGCCACCGCGCAGCACCACCGCGCAGCCCCGCGATGCACCACGCGACACACGACCAGGGAGAGCTCCACACCATGACCGAGACCGACGACCGCGTGGCCGGCGCCCGCACCCGCCGCAGCGCCAAGACGCCCAGCCGTGCCAAGGGCCTCAAGATCAAGCGCGTCTTCACCACCGCTGGTGTGCACCCGTACGACGAGGTGACCTGGGAGCGTCGCGACGTCGTCATGACCAACTGGCGGGACGGCTCGATCAACTTCGAGCAGCGCGGTGTCGAGTTCCCGTCCGAGTGGAGCATCAACGCCACCAACATCGTCACCACGAAGTACTTCCGCGGTGCCGTCGGCACCCCGCAGCGCGAGACGAGCCTGCGCCAGCTCATCGACCGGGTGGTGCTCACCTACACCGAGGCCGGCCGCGAGCACGGCTACTTCGCCTCCGAGGGCGACGCCGAGATCTTCGAGCACGAGCTGACCTGGATGCTGCTGCACCAGTACTTCAGCTTCAACTCGCCCGTCTGGTTCAACGTCGGCACCAGCGCGCCGCAGCAGGTCAGCGCCTGCTTCATCCTCGCCGTCGACGACGAGATGGACTCGATCCTCAACTGGTACCGCGAGGAGGGCCTGATCTTCAAGGGCGGCTCCGGCGCCGGCCTGAACCTCTCCCGCATCCGGTCCTCCAAGGAGCTGCTCTCCTCCGGCGGCACCGCCTCGGGCCCGGTGTCCTTCATGCGCGGCGCCGACGCCTCCGCGGGAACCATCAAGTCCGGTGGTGCCACCCGCCGCGCCGCGAAGATGGTCGTCCTCGACATCGACCACCCCGACATCGAGGAGTTCATCGAGACCAAGGCGCGCGAGGAGGACAAGATCCGCGCGCTGCGCGACGCCGGCTACGACATGGACCTCGGCGGCAAGGACATCACCAGCGTCCAGTACCAGAACGCCAACAACTCCGTGCGCGTCTCCGACGAGTTCATGCGCGCGGTCGAGGAGGGCGACGAGTTCGGTCTCCGGGCCCGCCTCGACGGCTCCGTCATCGAGACCGTCGACGCCAAGTCGCTGTTCCGCAAGGTCACCCAGGCCGCGTGGGAGTGCGCCGACCCCGGCATCCAGTACGACGACACGATCAACGACTGGCACACCAACCCCGAGACCGGCCGCATCAACGCGTCCAACCCGTGCTCGGAGTACATGAGCCTGGACAACAGCTCGTGCAACCTGGCGTCGCTGAACCTCATGAAGTTCCTCAAGGACGACGGCACGTTCGACGCCAAGAACTTCGTGAAGGCCGTCGAGCTGGTCATCACCGCGATGGACATCTCGATCTGCTTCGCCGACTTCCCGACCGACCCGATCGGTGAGACCACCCGGGCCTACCGCCAGCTGGGCATCGGCTACGCCAACCTGGGCGCCCTGCTCATGGCCACCGGCCACGCCTACGACTCGCGCGGTGGCCAGACGCTGGCCGCGGCCATCACCTCGCTGATGACCGGCACCGCCTACCGGCGCTCGGCCGAGCTCGCCGGCATCGTCGGTCCGTACGAGGGCTACGCCCGCAACGCGGACGCGCACGCCCGTGTGATGCGCAAGCACGCCGCCGCCAACGACGCCATCCGCCCGGTGGGTGCCGACGACGCCGACGTGCTGAAGGTCGCCACGCAGCAGTGGCAGGAGTGCCTGGAGATCGGCGCCGACAACGGCTGGCGCAACGCCCAGGCCTCGGTGCTGGCCCCCACCGGCACGATCGGCTTCATGATGGACTGCGACACGACCGGCATCGAGCCGGACTTCTCGCTGGTCAAGTTCAAGAAGCTGGTCGGCGGCGGCTCCATGCAGATCGTCAACCAGACGGTGCCGCGGGCGCTGCGCAGCCTGGGCTACCAGGAGGAGCAGATCGAGGCGATCGTCGAGTACATCGCCGAGCACGGCCACGTCGTCGACGCGCCGAGCCTGCGCCCCGAGCACTACGAGGTGTTCGACTGCGCGATGGGTGAGCGGGCCATCTCCCCGATGGGTCACGTCCGGATGATGGCCGCGGTGCAGCCCTTCATCTCCGGCGCCATCTCCAAGACGGTCAACATGCCCGAGACGGCGACCGTCGAGGACGTCGAGAACATCTACTTCCAGGGCTGGAAGATGGGCCTCAAGGCGCTGGCGATCTACCGCGACAACTGCAAGGTCGGCCAGCCGCTGTCCGACGCCAAGGCCAAGAAGGCGGAGAAGGCCGTCGAGGCCGAGGTCGCGCCGAGCCCGGTCTCGCACCCGGTGCGCAAGCGGCTGCCCAAGAAGCGGACGAGCGTCACCACCTCGTTCAGCGTGGCCGGCGCCGAGGGTTACATGACCGCCGGTATGTACGAGGACGGCAGCCTCGGCGAGGTCTTCCTGAAGCTCGGCAAGCAGGGGTCGACCCTGGCCGGTGTGATGGACGCCTTCTCCATCTCGCTGTCCATCGCGCTGCAGCACGGTGTGCCGCTGGAGACCTACATCCAGAAGTTCACCAACATGCGGTTCGAGCCGGCCGGCATGACCGACGACCCGGACATCCGGATCGCCCAGTCGGTGATGGACTACATCTTCCGCCGCCTGGCGCTGGACCACCTGCCGGTGGAGAAGCGGGCCACCCTGGGCATCTTCACCGCCGAGGAGCGGGCGGCCCAGGTCGCCGGCTACGGCACCTCGGCGTCGACGGCCACGGTCGTCGAGGAGGACGAGGTCGACCTGGAGCAGCTGCGCGGCTCCGCGCCGATCGAGACGGCTCCCGCCCAGGAGAAGGTCACGCCGGAGGGCCCGAAGTCGGTGAAGGAGGCCCACTCCTCGGCCGAGCTGCTCGAGCTGGTCACCGGCACCGCCACCGACGCGCCGCTGTGCATGACCTGCGGCACGAAGATGCGGCCGGCCGGCAGCTGCTACGTCTGCGAGGGCTGCGGCTCCACCAGCGGCTGCAGCTGATGGGAAATGTGAAGGTAAATGAGACTGGAATCGCGGCTCCGTGAGACTCCGATAACGCCGCGGTGAGACTCGGATGTGAACGGAACGAGACCCGAATAACGTGATGAGACCGCAGATGGCCCATTTTGGGTCATACGGCGGAGCAGGGTCTCGTTCCGTCACAGACGAAACAACCTGTTGAAGGGGGTGTTGATCGGTGACCAAGAATGATCGGCACGTCGTGCCGCGCAGGGGTGGCGGCTGGGATGTGCGGGCACCGGGCGCGTCGCGGGCGAGTGCGCACACGCGGACGCAGGCTGAGGCCACGGACCGGGCGCGCGAGATCGTCCGCAACGCCGGTGGCGGTGAGGTCCGTATCCATGGCCGGGACGGCAGGCTGCGTGATTCGGACACGGTGCCGCCGGGCAATGACCCGAACCCGCCGCGGGACCGCAAGTAGGTCATGGATCGCTGGCTGTGGACGTGGAGCGGCGCATCGTTCGGATTCCAGGACGGTGACCAACTCTTCGGCCAGGACGGCTCCCATGTCGGCAAGTTCGTCGAGTCGGAGATCTTCGACGCGCGCACTGGTCGGTATCTCGGTGAGGTCATCGACGATCGGCTGATCCGGAAGGTGAGCAAGGCGCACAAGGTGCGTACTCCGCCGAGTCCACGAACTCGGAGCGCGAGGGCACCGAGGGCGCCGCGCAGTCCGCGGGTCATGCGCGTGGGCTACGAGGACTGGCCGCTGGGCTGAGGCGGGCGGTGGCGAGGGGTGGCTGTGGCTGCCCCTCGCCACCGGCCGGCCCTGATGCGCTGTAGCGAATCTCGGGGTCGAAAAGGGGAGGGGGAGTGGTGGCGGCGCGGCTGGCAGGGATCTCGGTGCGCGGGCTGCGCTGCCTGGACGGGTTGGAGTTGTCGTTCGATCCCCTGACGGCTCTGATCGGCGCGAACGGTGCCGGGAAGTCGAGCACGGTTCGGGCGCTGCAGTTCCTGTTCGGTCAGGTCGAGTTGGATGACGACGACGTCACCGACGGACTGGCGGAGCCGGAGGTGTCGGTGACCGGCACGATCACGGACCTGCCCGGGGAGTGGGCCGAGCGGCTCGGGCCGTGGCTGAACGCGGACGGCGATCTGGTGATCACGCGGTCGCGAGTGATCGGGGAGAACGGTCGCCCCGTGGTGGCGTGGTCGTGTGAGCGGGCGCAGGTGCCCGAGTTCGTCGAGGTGCGGACCGCGGTGTCGGCCGGTGCACCGGCTGCCACGGTGAAGGAGATGTACGCCAAGGCGCGTGCTGCGCTCGATGACGGTCTGCCGTCGTGTTCGAGCAAGCAGGCGGCGGTGGAGGCGTGCGATGCGTATGAGCGCGCGCATCCGGAGAAGGCCACTCAGGCTGGCCCGGATGCGACCCTGCGGTTCGGGGGCGGCGGCGACTTCGACCTGAGCGGGCTGCTGGAGTTGCTGGTGCTGCCCGCGATGCGGGACGCGGCCGATGACGCGTCGGACGGCAAGGGCAGCACTCTCGGGCGGCTCGTGGAGATCACCGTCCGGTCCGGGCTGGACCTCGACGGTGAGTTGGCGGAGTTGTCGTCGCGGACCGCTGTTGAGTACGAGCGGATTCTGGCCGACGGGGCAGGGACGCGGTTGACGGATCTGTCGGCGAGCATCACCGAGCAGATCGCGGCGTTCGCGCCTGGAGCGCAGGTCACGTTGGCGTGGGAGCCGCGGGTGCCGTCGCTGGCCGCTCCGCCGGTCCGTGCCCGGATCGTCGAGTCCGGGCACGAGGCCGACATCGGTCGGCAGGGGCACGGGGTGCAGCGCGCGTACGTGTTCTCCCTCCTGCGGGCGCTGCTCGACGCGCGCCGCGGGGACGGCGCCGATCAGCCTGGCCTCCTGCTGGTGATCGAGGAGCCGGAGGTGTACCAGCATCCGGTGCGGGCCCGGTACGTGGCGCGGGTGCTGGCCGACCTGGCGCGGGACACCGCCCGGTCAACGCAGGTCGTGTACACCACGCACAGCCCCTACTTCGTCGGGGTGGACGACATCCCGGCGGTCCGCCTACTGCGGCTGTGCCCGACCGGCACCGACGGTGGTGTAGGGCCGGCGGCGTGCACGCGGGCCTACGTCGCCAGTCTGCCGGTGATCGCAGAGCGGCTCGATGCGGCGCGCAACGGTGCCGGGAAACCGTGGACGGCGCAGCGGGTCGCCGCGCAACTGCCGGCGCTGCTCGGGTCGGCGGTGTCGGAGGGGTTGTTCGCCGACGCGGTGGTCCTGGTCGAGGGCGACGAAGACGTCGGCCTGATCGATGGTGCCGCGCAGGCGGCCGGCACCGACCTGGCCGGCGCCGGGATCGCGCTGGTCGCGGTCGACGGCAAAGCCAACCTCGTGCTGGCCGCGGAGATCATCCGCCAGTTGGGCGTGCCGGTGTTCGTCGTGTTCGACACCGACGAGAAGCCGGCGGGGCAGCCGAGTGACCCGGACGCGCTGCGGCTCAACGCGATGCTGTCCCGGCTGGCCGGCGGGCCGGGGGAGGAGCGGCCGGTCACGCAGGTCACCGGCGGGTGGGCGGCGGCCAAGCCGAACCTGCGGACCGTCCTGGACGCCGAGATGCCCGCGGCCGCGGTGCGGGGCGCGTACGTGGACACCGCCCGGGCGATGGGGCTGCCGGAGTCGACGACCAAGAACGGGCACCTAGTGCGCACCGCCGTTCACTGCTTGTACCGCGAGGGGCACCGGTCCGCCACGCTGGACGCCATCGTCGCGGCGGTCACCGCGCTGACCGGCACCGGCAGCCGGTGACCGTCCGGCTCCAGTTCTGTCGGAGCCGGTCGATACACTTCACTGCGACGGACTGCGTAGGCGGGAACCGTCACCTGGAGCCGGAACTGCGTAGGCGGGAACCGGCCCGGGCAGCCGGCCGGCTGGCCGGAAGTGGAGGCGCCCCCCGGCTGGGAGGGCGCCTCCGCCGCTGATGGGAGGAACACCGGCGTGTACGTCCTGGCCCTGGACGAGTCGGGCACACACACCGGGGCACCCGTGCTGCTGCTCGCCGGACTCGCCGTGCACGAGGCCGACGTCCGCCGCCTCGAACACGCCCTGCACGGCGTGCTCGCCCGCCACCTGACCCCCCTGGGCCTCGACCCCGACAAACACGAACTGCACGCCAAGGAGCTCAAGACCCCGTCCCGTGGCCGGCCCGCCCGGCCGCCCTACCCGGCCACCCCGCCGAGTGAATGGCTCACCGTCCCCTCGGCGGTCCGGCTCGCCATCCTCACCGACGTCTACACCGCGATCACCACCCTGCAGCCGACCGACCCCGGCTACCCGCCGCGCGTCTTCGCGGCCGTCGTCGACCGCAGCCACCACCGCTACGGGCCAGTCAAGGCCGCTGACGCCTACGCCTACGAGCACGTCCTGCACCGGTTCGACGAGATGCTTGGCCGGATCAACACGACCGCCCCGACCCACCAGCGCGGCGTGGTCATCCACGACCGGCGGCAGCAGCACGAGCGGCGCATCCAGGAGCAGGCCACCATCTGGCAGCGCAAGGGCGTCGGGCTGGCCGCGCTGCTGCAGGTGCCGCTGTTCATCGACAGCCGGGCGAGCCGCCTCATCCAGGCCGCTGACCTGGTCGCGTACGCGTTGTGGCGCCACTACCAGCCGACCAGTGACGACAAGTACTCCACCGGGCTGTGGCCGCTGGTCGACACCAACGACGACGGCGAGCTCAGCGGCGTCATCCACATCACCCCGAAGTTCCGGCAGTGCACCTGCCCGCCCTGCCGTAGCCGCACCGGCTCCTGACCGCGGCCGGCGTCGCACGCGTGCATGCATCAGGGTCAGCGGCAGCTGCGGAGCGCATGCAACGGGGCCGCACCAGGGTGGTGCGGCCCCGCTGTTCGTGCAGGTCAGGCGAAGTCGAACCGTTGGTTGTTGCCCTCGGTGACGCCGTCCTCGGACAGGCAAGCGGTGTCGACGTAGGACCGCAGGCCGGGGTTGACCAGCGGCAGGTGTGTGGACTCGAAGTCCCAGGTGTCGCCCGTCCGGTAGCCGCGGAGGTTGTTGTTGGGCAGGCCGCCGAACCAGACGTGGCACTCGATCTGCTGGTAGATCGAGTCGGCCAGCGCGTTGTACAGGCCCGGCACGCAGGACTGGGTTGCGTGCCAGATCGCGTTGGTCATCGCCCGGGACCTGTTGGCGTAGTCGGTCCAGCCGTTGTCGCGGGCGTACTGCGTGGGCTCGACGCTGATCTTGAAGGAGCCGTCGGCGTAGTAGTAGGTCGTCAACGATGCGATGAAGTCGTCGCTGTAGGAGCAGCCGAAGATGTGGTGGGGGGACTGCTCATCGTCGGCCTGGCTGATGCCCGGCGCACCAAAGAGCAGCAGCAGGATCGTCCCTGCAGCCAGCGCGATCCGCGTGAGCAGGGTGTGTGCTCGGCGCGTGCCGCGCCGTCGGGTGTGGGTGTGCATGACCATCCCTGAGGTCGGGTGCTGACCTACCCTCAGCGGGTCGCTGCGGGTAGGGCAGGCCAACCTGGGTGCATCCACATGCGCGGACCATGCCCAGGCGGACCTGTGTTGCCGTCACCTCCCGGCGGCCGGTGCACTCCCTCGGGTGGTTCACTCGACCCCTGCTAGAAGGCCGGGCGGAAGCACGCGCGGTTGTCGTGAGGTTCGAGCATCGTGGCATGCGGCACAGGGGTCGGCAAGGCTGTGCCGGGGCAACTTCAGGTTCCCCTACACCGGGCCCCGGTGATCGGAAGGTCACGCCGTGTGAGACGGCGCTGTCAGCGTCCTAGAGCGCGAAATGCCCCCTGGCTAGCAGACCAGGGGGCACTCGTCGGCGCTCGCCAGGCGAGCCCGAGAACCCTAGGCGTCGACACGGCGCCCGGGGGTGACGGCAACACGGTCGCCTGGTTGGGCGATCGCGCTGATCTCCCGAGGGAACCCCCGAGAGATTGGTGAAGATTAGCGACCTCGGCGGGGAACGCAAGAGTTGAGGGCCGCGTGGCGCCGTCCCGTCACCGGGCCGGGGGAATCGATCGATCGGGTGTCTGCCGTAGCTCCGCGGCACGCCGGTGGGCCGGAGGTGTCGGTGCCGCGGCCTACCGTCGGTGTCGACGACGCCGCACGAGCAGAAGTCCCAGGTGAGCGACTCGCGGATGCCTCCCGATGTGGGGACGTTCCGGTTTCTGCTGTGCTGGCCGAGGAGTTCACCTCCAATGACGGCCTGCCGCACATCGTGGTCATGGACGAAGACGCCCAGGACTACTGGGGCGTTCGGCAGGCCGGCGTCAGTCTCACCTGCCGCGGCGTTCGAGACACCGCCCTCCGTCGCCGCGAGCCGGTGGAGGGCCTGACGTGGCCGGAGGTCCACGCCATCGCCTGGTGGCGTCCCGTTCGGGACGCCGAGGACGCCTGGACGTTTCTGGCCGAGCACCAGCACTGTGTTCGCCGTCCGCGCCTGGACATCGGGATCTCCTGGCAGTGACCGGTTGGTACCGGTGGACGCGGGGGCGCGTCGAGCGCTTGCATGGTGGGCCGGCACGCCACGCCCTCGGCGCAGCCCCAGCGGGAGGCGGCCGCCACGTCTCGGTGGGCGCCGTGTCGGGAGAGCGCGCCGCTGGTTCCGATCCCGGAGCCAGGCAGCGCCGACGCATGCGGGCCGTGGCTGCTGGGCCGTCGGCTATCCGGCCCAGGAGCCACGCCAGCAGGCGTCGGCCGCTGGCTGTCACGCGTCGAAGGCGTACGCGGCGTCGGGGGTGAGGCGGTGACTGTTTCGGCCGCCGTTGTTCTCGTGGTAGACGATGCCGAGATTCATCAGGCCGGCCAGCGGCATGAGTTTGTCCTCCTGGATGCGGCTGCTGTGCAGTTGGCCGGTCATGACGTCGTGCAGAATCTCGGCTTGGCGGACGTCCATGCCGTCGGAGGCGACCCG
Organism: Blastococcus sp. KM273129; assembly: GCF_021698995.1. Lineage (NCBI taxonomy): Bacteria > Bacillati > Actinomycetota > Actinomycetes > Geodermatophilales > Geodermatophilaceae > Blastococcus > Blastococcus sp. KM273129. Next base: position 62,814 of record NZ_SSXB01000001.1, read on the forward strand.
CTGCGAGGACACGCGGTCGGCGTCGTCGTCACCGCTGCTGTCCAGTGGCCGCAGCGTGATCGCCCCGTTGAGCTCGTGCACCGCAATGCCGGCGGGACGCAACTGCGCTTCGAGGCCGTCCTGGGCGGCGCGCAGGCGAGCCCGGTCCCACTGGAACACCGTCGCGATGGCGACCTTGCGGGTCAACCGCGGCTCCTGCAGCAGCAGGCGGCCCAGGCGGCTGACGTCCGCGGCGAGCGTTGACTCGTCGCCGGGTTCGTACGGGTTGTCCGCGTGGGAACAGGCCTCGGACGTGGGGCGCTGCAGCAGGTCGGTGACCGGAATGCCGAGGACGTCGGCGATGCGGGTCAGCTGGTGCAGCGGGGTTTCGCCGGGAATGTGGTTGGTGGTCTCGATCGACCGGACGCTGGGGCCGGTCAATCCGGTGCGGCGCGCGAAGGCGCGCAGGGTGCCCTGATCGCCGAGCATCTGCCGGCGACGGCGGATGATGTGCCCGTTGATCGGTTCCGATTTCACGCTGCGGCTCCTTCCCGCAGTCGATGCACGCTGAGGTCCAGGTCGGTCACGAACGGGTGAAGGCGGGTGGCGTCGCGCCACCGGGGAATGGTCAGCGGAAGCCCGAGGTCGCGGCGGGCGGCGTGCAGCGCGGTGCGGATGGCCGGGGCCTCGCTGGTGAACAGCCGGGTGGTGGCGGCGGTGCGGCGCTTGGCCTCTTCGGCGAGGCGCTCGAAGCGGAGGGCGCGCAGATGCAGTCGGCCTTCGTCGCACAGCGGCACGGGCCCGTCGGCGGTGGCCACGGCGCCGGTCTCGGTCACGTCGCTGAGCTGCAGCGCAAGCAGTTGATCGATGGAGTGTTCGGCGTCGGTGAGCACGACCGCGGCGGCCTTCCACGGGGCGTAGAGGCGGCGGACCAGCCGCAGCTCGTCGCCGGTGAGCCGCCGGTGGGTGGCGTCGGCGATGAAGTAGCCGAGGCTGCTCAGATCGATCTTGAGCAGGATGCCGTTGACGAACGCCGCGGCCTGGCAGGCCCGGATGATCGTGGCGGCGTGCGCCGGATTGACCACGATGGCCATCTGGATGCGCAGAAACTCGATCACCTCGGCCTCGGTGAGGTCGCCGGTCAGGATGGCCCGCGCGCTGCGGAACGCGAAGACGTAGGCGTTGTCCACCTGCCGGAACTCTTGTGGACTGAGCAGTCGTCGGCAGGTGGCTCGGAACAGCGGAAAGTCCACGTGCGGGACCTCGGGGGGAAAGGCGTAGGCGTTCCGCCGCTCGCTGACCGGGGCCGGCGCGTGGAAGCGGCGCGGGTCCCAGTCGAGCAGTTCTCCGCCGGTGGCGGCGACCCAATTGCGCGCGGTGCTGTTCCGGTCGAGCTCGCTGACCAGGTCCAGGTCGAGATCGTGCTCGTCGGCCAGTTCCAGCAGATAGCCCAGGCCTTCGTCGCGGGTGCGGGCCCGCGCCCACTCGCAGTGCACGACCACGAGCCGCCGGATGTCGTGGGCGTGCAGGTAGGCCTTGCAGACGCTGCGGTCGTCGGCGACCGACTGGGTGCGGGCGGCGGCGTAGTCGCGGTCTTTGCCCATGGCGGCCAGCAGGTCCCGGAACACCCAGTTTCCGTACTTGCTGCCCGGGCGCATGCTGATCGCCAGCGTGCCGGCGTCCGGGGCGTTGAGTTCCAGCAGTCGACTGGTCGGCACCTCGACCGGGTTGTAGGCGTGCGTGATGCGCATCAGGCCACGTCCTGGTCGGTGGCGTCGATGATCTCGTGGCGATCGACCCGCAGCAGCAGCTCGTCGGCGAGCGCGCCGCTGATCCGGGTGGCCTCGGGGTAGTCGGTGTCGAGCAGCAGCAGGATCTGTGACCAGTCGCGGAGCCGGCCGCGGCAGTGCCGCTGGTCGAGTCGGGCGAGGATGCCGGCGGCGGTGCGCTTGAGCCGCGGATCCAGGTCGTGCAGCACGGTGATGAGGTCCTCGCCGGTGAGCCGTTGGAAGTGGGCGCGGACGAGGATGCGGTCGTCGAGGGCCGGTTGGGTGCGGATGGCGGCCTCGACGCCGTTGCCGACGAGCAGCAGGCCGAACGATTCGCGGGTGACGTCGTGGATGTAGCGCAGCTCGCTGATGCCTTGACCGCCGATGGTCTGCACCTCGTCGACGATGAGCAGGCCGTTCCAGTCGCGCAGCAGGTCGATGGCGGCGTCTTCGAGGGCGTCGCCGCTGGCGTCGTAGACGTCGCCGGTGAGCGCGCGGACGATCTTGCGCAGAGCGGTGAGCTTGGCCGGCCGCGGGGGCATCACCAGGTTGATCGTCGGTGCCTGCTGCTGGCTGGCCACCCACTCGGCGGTGGTGGTCTTGCCGGTGCCGACCGGGCCGTCGAACAGGCCGATCGCCTGGGTGTCGAGCACGGTGGCGGCGGTGTCGATGCCCTCCAGCAGGGAGGGAGTGTTGACGACGGTCTCCGGCATGCCGGACAGGCGGCGGCGGGGCATCGGGCTCACTGCTCCTCGGGGGTCTGGGGTGGCGGGGTGTTGGACGGGGTGCTAAGGCCACGGCGGGCCAGGCGGGCGGCGGCCTTGCTCGTGCGTGCCTTGGCGACGGCCGGCTGCTCGCCGCGGGCCGGGGCCGGCGGCAGCGGGGCCTTGCGGCGGACGACGGGGCCGCGGCGGGTCAGTTCGGTGTTGATGACGGTCACCGAGCCAGCCGTCGGCTGCTCCGGCGCATCGCTGGGCGCCGCGCTGGAGTCGGCGTCGGCGCTGGAGCCGGTCTCAGCATCGGGGGTGTCCGGCTGGCCGGCGTCGGGTGAGCTTGCGCCGTCAGGCGCGGTGGCGGGTCGCGGTGTGTCTGCCGTGCGGGCCGGGCGTTTGCGGGGCGTGCTGACCGGCGAGGGCGCAGCCGCGGGGGCGCCGGCCGCGTCCTGCCGGGGATCCGCGGCGCCGGGGGCGTCCGGGACCTCCGGGGGCTGGTCGTCGGGCGTCCAGTCGTCGGCCGGGTCGACGGCCGAGGATTCCGCGTCGCTGCGGTCCGCGACGGCTTCGGCGTGCATCCGGCGGGCGGTGGCGTCGGCGTCGATCCGCCGGGCCTCCTCCTCCTGCCTCGCCCGGTTCTCCAGCAGCTTGACGCGGTTGGCCGGAGTGATGCAGTCCTCGTGGATGGCGAAGGTGAAGAAGTTGAACTCCCGGGTGGGGCTGATCGCGATGAAGTCGCGGTTGCGCTCCAGGTACCGGACGTAGACCTCGGTGCCGAGCCGGGCGTTGTCGTCGACGGGGGTGTAGTAGCTGTTCCGGAAGAAGACGCCCTTGGTGAGGATTTTGTGGCTGGCCGCCTCCTTCATCATGTTGGCGACGAGGGAGTCCTCGCTGATCTCGACCAGTTCGGTGTTGTCGGCGCCGAACTTGAGCACCGGGGGCCGGCCTTGCAGGACGCTCTGGGTCCGCGTGATGTTCCAGTGGTCTCGGAACGAGTCCAGATGGCGGGCCAGCCGTTCGATGCCCCACAGGTCGCCGCGGTTGGGGGGCATGAACCGGGGCTGTCCCGAGCGGGTACGCCCACCGAGGGTGACCCCGGGCACGCCGCGCAGCGCCTCCCGCTGCAGCAGGCCGATCTTGGTTTCGGTTTGGCCGTTCTGCCAGTGGGCGTGGTTGTCGATCGGCACCCCGACGATGCCGAGCCGGCCGATGCCCTTGGCGACCGCCTCGCCCAGATGCTCTTTGGCGTTGTCGTACTGGACCTGCACCGGCAGCCCGCCGATGAAGGTGCCGTCGTAGTCGCGGCCGACGGCGGCTTCGGTGAGGGCGGCGGCCACCGTCTCCACCGTGGGCCTGCCGATGATCAAGACGATGGACAGCAGCGCGCGGCTGTAGAAGTCGGTGACGATGGTGACCCACGGCTTGATCGGGTCCTTGTACCGCGGGATTGTCACCCAGACCGGCAGCTCGGTGTGGTCGAAGCCCCAGGTGTGGTTGCGGTGCAGTGGCTTGCCGATCAGGTACAGCCGGTTGCGGACGAGCGCCTCGTTGCCGCGCAGCGCGGTTTCGAACAGGCCGCGGTCGACTTCCCGCAACCGCCGGCAGTAGGTCTGGTAGGTCACCGTCACGGCGCCGGACTCGAAGCGTTCCCGCCACGCTTCTTGCACGGTCAGGTTGGTGGCGACGGCCACGTAGTCCTCGTGCGCGGGCATCCAGCCCCGCTCGCTGGCCGGCTCCGGGAAGCCCTCGGCCAGCCAGCGCCGCAGGGTGGAGTAGCCGACCTGGTACAGCTCGGCGATCTGCCGCAGGGAGTCATTCGACCAGCTGCCGTCGCCGCGGCGCAGCCGCAGAGCCGCCTCGTAGGCCGCGGCTCGCTCGGACCAGGAGGTCACGCCGCCGCCTCCATTTCGGGCAGCACCGCCAGGTCGCCGCCGGCCGCGATGAGCGCGTGCTGCTGCTGGCGCAGCGCCACCGGCGACAACGCGGTGGCCGTCAGCGGCGCCACGACCCCGTCCGGACGGTGTAGCCGCGCGTCGGCCAGCGCGCTGACCGGCAGCAGCCGCACCCCGGCGCAGGCCGACCCGTAGGTCGCCGACCCGCGAACGAAGCGGTCCAGTTGCGCCACGGTGGCGTCGTCGAGCAGAAGCCGGGGGTTCTTCCAGGTCTTCAGCTCGTCGAAGAAGATCCCGAGCGTGGGGTGCTCGTAGGTCAGATCGATCCGGCCGGCCCCGAGGGTCTGCTCGGCGCCCAGATAGGCCACGAAGCTCGGCGGGGCCAGGCGCTGCACGTAGTGGCTGGCCAGGGAGGTGATCCGGGTCTCGACGGCCTGCCGGCGACCGCGGACGCCTTCCTGCGCGACCAACGCCGCCGCCTGCGGGTAGAGCAGGTCGACCAGCGCCGACGGGCTCAACTCGCGGGCGGTGTCGAGGGTGTCGGCGAGCAGTTGGTGGACCAACTTGCCGACGATCCGATCGAAGTCCAGCGACGCGCTGCGCGGCGCCGCGATGTCGTCGAGCACCGACCGGCGGCTGCGGCGCAGGTGGCCCGCGCGCACGTGCGGCGGCCGGGTCGGCGCGACCGTGCGCGGGCGGGGCGGCAGCGGCTCGCTCATCGGACCCACCGCCTCGGGCAGGCCTGCGGTCCGGCGGTCCGCGCCGAGCCGACCGGCAGCGTCCCCGGAGGCCGCTGCCGAGCCCGGGGCCTTGCCCCGGTGTCGCCGTAGATCACGAGGTGTCTACGGCTGCTTCCGGGTCGGCGCTGAACACCGACGGTGATCGAGGCACTCCCAAGGGGGAGGTCAGCCCGGGGGCGCGCCGGTACCCGGCGGGCTGGGCTCGATACGTCCGGCCGCGGTCCGCCGTGGCCGCCGGCCGCTGTGGAGCAGGGAAGCCGGTGGCGGTCGCCGACCGCCGTCGGCGGCACCGGGGCCGTGGTGCGGTGGGAGGTCGAGCAGCCGGGCCGGTGCGCGCGGACGAGAAGCCGCGCCGGAGGTCGGGCTCTCGGCGCGAACGGTGCGCCGGGACGCGCCCGCCGGTGGCGTGCCGCGGCGCCGGGTTGCCAGCGCGCGCGCTGATCAGGGAAGATGGACATGCCAGATCACTTCCTGTGGGTTGACGACCGAGGTGAGTGGTCTGCATGGGGCGTCTGCGACTCGCGATCGCAGGCGCCCCTCACTTCTTCGTCCGTCCGGGGAACGGAGGAAGGAGCCGGTGTGGCCGCTGGCTCAGGCGGAGGGCTGTGGCCGGTGGTCGCCGGCCGCGGCGCGGGCGGAGGTGGTGGCGGCTCCCTCGTGGCGTTCGGTGCTGGGCATCGGTGGATGCGCTCGGCCGCATGCGGTACACGCGGTGTCTCAGTCCTACCACAGGGCCAGGCCTTTAGCGCGCGCGATCTCTATGGTTCATCGCGCCGGACCGCGCGGGCGGTCCCAGTTCGCCGCGCGACCACCACACGATCCTTGACGTTATGTATGCATCACGGGTCTGTTGTCACTATCGCTCGGAGCTTCGTGCTAGCGGCTTCATCGCGCGCACAGCAGCAGTTTCATCGCGCACGGCGAGCGGTTAGCATGCGCTCTGAGCAGCAGCTTCGTTCGAGCGGTTCTGGGAGAGCAGATGACCGAAAGTGCGGGAACCGGGGACGGCCCGCGGCGGGACTGGCCACCCCTCGACGCCCCCAAGGCGTCCTGCCTGTACCCGTGGTGCACTCGCCGGCTGAAGTTCCGCACCGAGGGCTCGGGTCGCCAGCCCCTGTTCTGCGGGCGCGCGCACCGCGACCTCTACGGCCGAGAACGCCGCTCGCTGGAGCGGCAGCTGGCCGCCGCCCGAGCCGGCGGGCAGAGCACCGCGATCAGCATGCTGGAGTGGAAGCTGCTGCGGTATCCCACCCTGCGCGTCCCGCCCGGCTCGGACGGCAGCTGAGCGCCCACGACCGGCTCCCCGGGGCACGGTCCGGCCAGCCGCCCGCCACACCAAGCCGGCAGCGCGCACGGGGTGTGCCGCGGCGGCCGACCGGCTGATCGGGGTCGACGGCGCGGGCGACGAAGCCGCACGGCGTCGCCGCTCTCCGGTCGCCTCCGGCGGTGGGCCCCGGCTTCAGAGGTACTGGCCGCCGTCGGGGCGCGCCTGCAGCTGCTGTGGCATCGCTCCCAGCACCGCCTGCCGACGCATCTCCTCCAGCTGCGCGCGGGCGGCCATCTGCTGAGCGAACAGCGCCGTCTGGATGCCATGGAAGACGCCCTCCAGCCAGCCGACCAGCTGTGCCTGGGCGATGCGCAGCTCGGCATCGGAGGGGGTGGCATCCTCGCTGAAGGGAAGGGTGAGCCGCTCCAGCTCCTGGCGCAGCTCCGAGGACAGACCGGCCTCCAGCTCGCGGATCGACCGGGAGTGGATGTCGCGCAGCCGGGTGCGGCTCGCGTCATCCAGCGGAGCGGTCCGCACCTCCTCCAGCAGCTGCTTGATCATGGTGCCGATCCGCATGATCTTCGCCGGCTCGGCCACCAGGTCGGCCACCTGTGGTAGGCCGTCGTGATCGCCGTTAGCGCCGTTGCCTGCCGCCGCTGACGGTGTCTTGGTGGCGTCGGCCGGTGGCCCGTCAGATCCCACCACCAGCCCCTGCGGGGGACGCGCGCTGCCGTTGGCCGAAGCGGTCATGCCTTCATCCCTTCTCGTGCTGGACGGTCGCTTTCCGGATCGGGCGACGCGGCCTGCTCCTGCAGTAGACCTACCAGTTCCGTCGGCCGTTCGCGCCTCCCCGTGGCCGCTGTACCACCCCGCAGGACCGGCCTGCGCATCGGCGCGACGTCACGGGCCGAGCAGCGCTAGGGGCACCACGGCGATCCCGTCGGCTCGGCGGTAGGCGTCGGGCCCGGTGGTGATCACGGCCGCGTCGACCAGGTCCGGACCGAGCTGCTCGGTGAGCCAGCGCAGGTGTCGGACATCGCTGTCGGACACGGCGTGCGTCAGCTTTCCCTCCAGAGCAAGGACCCGACCGGTGGGCCCGGTGACGATGAAGTCGATCTCTCGCTCCCCGCCCTTGGTGCCCAGGTGGGCCACGCTTGCCTCCGCGGCTTGGGCGAACACCCGCGCGTGCAGGGCGACCAGCAACTCGAAGAGGGCGCCGAGGTAGGTGCCGTCCCGAGGGAGGGGCTGGCTGGGATCGCGGCCGTCGAGAGATCGGCGGGCGAGGAGCCGGTCAGCGCTGAGCAGGAACCGTTCGGGGGAGTTGTCGGCATCCATTGCCCGGCGCATGACGTCCCAGGAGGTGGGGTAGCGCTGCCACTCGTCGACCAACGTCGGTGGCGGGCCGGCCGTCAGCCGGGAAGGATCGGCGCGCACCAGCCTCGGCGGTGACCGCGTCACTGAGGGCGAACACTGTCACCGCCCGACACGAGGCAGTGGCGGTCTTGCCCACACCCTTGGGCCCGTCCAGGCTGACTGCTGCGACGCCGGCCAATAGCTGGTCGAGTCCCTCGTCGACGACCCGTCGTCGGTAGGGCGACGCAATCCCTCCTCGGATCGGGGCGTGGACGCCCGTGGTCGTGAGCCTGCGCTACCGTCGGTCGGCCCTTCACGCGACTGATGGTCGAGCCCTGGGGCTACGTCGGTCGGCTTAGCGTTGGCCCAGTGGGTGGCGCCATGACTGTGTCGGCGCTGTGGCACCTGCCCGCCCGGCGTCGTGTTGTATCGGCGAGCACCGGTTGCGATGACATCGACTCGCCCGATCATGAGATTCGTCGGGGCGGGCTCACCGACGATCCCGTGCGGGCGGTCGATGGGTGCTGTCCGGGCTCGTGGGTTGCCGAGCGAGTCGCTGGGAGGTCGGGATGCTGCAGATCAGTGGAAGCGTCTGGGTCCTCACCATCGGAGTGATCGTGGGCCTGCTGGCGCTGGACCTGGCGTTGGCCGCGGCGCGGCCGCACGCGGTCCGATTCCGCGAGGCGGTGGCCTGGTCTGTCTTCTACATCGCCGTGGCGGTCGTGTTCGGGTTGGTCCTCACGGCGTGGGCGGGCGGGGAGTACGGGGCGCAGTACTTCGCCGGCTACATCCTGGAGAAGAGCCTGTCGGTCGACAACCTGTTCGTCTTCGCGGTGATCATGACCGCGTTCGCCGTTCCCGAGCAGCATCAACACAAGGTGCTGACCTTCGGGATCGTGGCAGCCCTCATCATGCGCGCCCTCTTCATCGCCATCGGCGCCGCGTTGCTGAATCTGTTCTCGTTCATGTTCTTGCTGTTCGGGGTGCTGCTGCTGTGGACGGCCGTGCAACTGTTCCGGCACCGCAACGAGGACCCGGAGGTCCAGGACAACGGCATCGTCCGGCTCGCCCGCCGCACGCTGCCCCTGACCGATGAGTACGTCGACGGCAAGCTGCTCGTCCGGCTCGACGGGCGACGGGTGGCCACGCCTCTGCTACTGGTCCTGCTCGCCATCGGTGGCACAGACCTGCTGTTCGCCCTGGACTCGATTCCCGCGGTCTTCGGCGTGACGCAGGAGCCCTACCTCGTCTTCGCCGCCAATGCCTTCGCGCTCCTGGGCCTGCGGGCGCTGTACTTCCTGGTCAAGGGACTGCTGGACCGGCTCGTCTACCTGTCCACCGGGCTCGCGGTGATCCTGGCCTTCATCGGCGCCAAGCTGATCCTGCACTGGGGGCACACCGTGGACAACCGCGTGCCCGAGGTCCCCACCTGGCTCTCGCTCGCCATCATCGTGGTCATCCTGCTCGTGGCCACCATCGCCAGCGTGCTCAAGGTGCGTCGGGATCCGGAGGCGCGCGCGCACGCCGGTTCGCTGCACGAGCGCTCGCGGGAGGCGGAGCGCGCTGCGCGGCCCCGTGCAGATGCCTGAGGCGACGGCCGGTTGCGGCGTCGCGGATGTGGTGTTAGTCGAGCCCTGCGGCCGGGAATCTGCTCCACATCGACGCCGGCGGACCGGCAGGTCCGGCGGGAGGCAGCTCGGCTGGCGGCAGCCGTCCAGTGGTCGGGGAGTGTCGGGAGGAGGCGCAGCAGTGACCGGCCGGCAGGAAGAGGTCGTCGACCGTGGCCCCGGGATCACCCGGCGCGAGCAGCGTGAGCAGGACGCCGGCAGGAGCCGGCGATGGCGTCCGCCGTGGCGGGTGGAGGGCGCCCGCCCGGACACCGAGTCCGACCGGTGGGCCGACAGCTGGCGCCGCCCCGGCGGCAGCCGGTTCTGGCTCGTGCTGGCCGGACTGCTGCTGGCGAACTGGCTGCTGTCCGGTCTGCTGCTGGCGCCGCCACCACGGCTCGACGTGCCCTACACCGTCTTCCGCGAACAGGTGGAGGCAGGCAACGTCGCCGAGGTCACCACGGTCGGCGACACCATCGAAGGACGCTTCGACGAGGCGGTGACCTATCCGCCCGACGACCAGGACACAGCCTCCGGCGAGGGCGTCGTGCCGCAGCTGGGCGGCCAGCCGCGCAGCTCGACGCTGTTCACCACCGAGCGGCCGTCGTTCGCCGACGACGGGCTGATGAGGCTGCTGCTGCGGGAGAACGTGACGGTCAACGCCGAACCGCCGGACCGGGTCCCGGTCTGGCAGCAGCTGCTGTTCGGCTTCGGCCCCACCATCCTGCTCGTGGCGCTGCTGGTGTGGCTGGCTCGCCGCTCGGCCGCCGGTGCCGGCCTTGGCGCCGGGCTGGGACTGGGCAAGTCCAAGGCCCGCCGCTACAGCCCGGAAGCCGGACCGCGCACCACCTTCGACGACGTCGCGGGCATCGACGACGTAGAGGAGGAGGTCCGGGAGATCGTCGACTTCCTGCGCAACCCCGACCGCTACCGCCGCCTCGGCGCCCGCGTGCCCAAGGGCGTGCTGCTGTGCGGGCCTCCGGGCACTGGCAAGACGCTGCTCGCCCGCGCCGTCGCCGGCGAGGCCGGGGTGCCGTTCTTCTCCGTCTCCGCCGCCGAGTTCATCGAGATGATCGTCGGCGTCGGCGCCAGCCGGGTGCGCGACCTGTTCGAGCAGGCCAAGAAGGATGCCCCGGCGATCATCTTCATCGACGAGCTCGACGCGATCGGCCGGGCCCGCGGCAGCGGGGCCGCCGTGGGCGGGCACGACGAACGCGAGCAGACGCTCAACCAGATCCTGACCGAGATGGACGGGTTCGACGGCAGCGAAGGCGTCGTGGTCATGGCGGCGACCAACCGCCCGGAGATCCTCGATCCGGCGCTGCTGCGGGCCGGCCGGTTCGACCGCCGGGTGACGGTCAATCCGCCCGACACCACCGGCCGCCAGCAGATCCTGGCCGTGCACGTCCGCGGTGTGCCGCTGGCCGACGACGTCGACCTGGCCGTGCTCGCCTCCGCCACTCCCGGCATGGTCGGCGCCGACCTGCGCAACCTGGTCAACGAGGCCGCGTTGCTCGCCGCCCGGCGCGACCACGAGCGGGTGCAGATGGCCGACTTCACCGACGCCCTGGAGAAGATCGTCCTCGGCGCGGAGCGCAAGATCCTGCTCAGCCCGGAGGAACGGGAACGCACCGCCTACCACGAGTCCGGGCATGCGCTGCTGGGCATGCTGACCCGGGGCGCGGACCCGGTCCGCAAGATTTCGATCATCCCGCGGGGCATGGCGCTCGGCGTCACTCTGCAGAGCCCCGAGACCGACCGGTACGGCTACAGCCGCCGCTACCTGCAGGGCCGGATCGTCGGCGCGCTCGGCGGTCGCGCGGCCGAGGACCTGATCTACGGCGACATCACCACCGGGGCGGAGAACGATCTGGAACAGGCCACCAAGATCGCCCGGCAGATGGTCGGCCGATGGGGCATGTCCGACGCCGTCGGACCGGTCTCGGTGCTGCCTGATCCTCGCACCGAGCAGCCCCTGGCCCTTGACGGCAGCGGGCCGGCGCCGGCCACCCGCGAACTGGTCGACGCCGAGGTGCGACGCATCCTCGACGAGTGCTACGCCCAGGCCCGCGCCACCCTGACCGAGCACCGGGACCGGCTTGACCGCCTCGCCCGGGCGCTGCTGGCCGCCGAGACCCTCGACGCCGACCAGGCCTATGAGGCCGCCGGGCTGCCCCGGCAGGCGCCGGAAGAGATGGTGCCGCCGACCTCACCAGGCCAGCAGCCCTCGGGTGCGCCCACCCCCGGTACCGGCCAGCCGGAGGTGGTCGGTGCCCGGTAGCGCGACGACGCGAGATGCCCCGGCCTCGCGCTTCCTCACCGGCGCCCGGGCCGCTCGGGTGGCCCGTCCGGGCACCGTTACCGCCGGCGCACCCGGACGGGCCGGCCCACGACGCGACCGTGAGCAGACAGACACGTCCACGACATCGCCAGGGTGTTGCGTTCTCCTCCACCGCGGTTAGCAGATCGCCATGGCTCAGCAACCCGTGATTCTCATCGTCGGCGGTGGCTACGTCGGCCTCTACACCGCGCTCCGCCTGCAGCAGCGGCTCGCCCGCAAGCAGGCCGACATCGTGGTGGTCGACCCGCAACCGCACATGACGTATCAACCCTTCCTGCCCGAGGCGGCGGCCGGTTCGGTCGAGCCCCGGCATGTTGTCGTCCCGCTGCGCCGAGTGCTGCCCCGCTGCCGGGTTATCACCGGCGCGGTGACCGAGCTCAGCCACGCCCAGCGCCGGGCCCAGATCGCCCCGGTCGAGGGTGACCCCTTCGAGCTGTCCTACGACATCCTCGTGATGGCCGCAGGCTCGGTGGCCCGCACCCTGCCCATCCCCGGGCTGGCCGACCACGGCATCGGCTTCAAGACCATCGGCGAGGCCATCTATCTGCGCAACCACGTGCTGGCCCGGCTCGACGCCGCCAGCTCCACCGACGACCCCGCCGTGCGGCAGCAGGCTTTGACCTTCACCTTCGTCGGCGGCGGCTATGCCGGCATCGAGGCGTTGGCCGAGCTGGAGGACATGGCTCGCTACGCCATCGAGCACGACCACCCGCGGCTGTCCCCGGCCGACATGCGCTGGGTGCTGGTCGAGGCCGCCGGCCGGATCCTGCCCGAGGTCGATGCCGATCTAGCTGCCTGGACGGTCCGCCAACTGCAGGCCCGGGGCATCGAGGTGCGGCTGAACACCCGGCTGGAATCCGTTTGCGACGGGATCGTCCGGCTCTCCGACGGCGACCAGTTCCCCAGCGAGACGCTGGTCTGGACGGCCGGCACGAAGCCCCACCCGGTGCTCGCGCACACCGACCTGCCGGTCGACGACCGCGGCCGAGTGCGGTGCGAGGCGACGCTGCAGGTGGCCGACGTTCCCGACGCGTGGGCGGCCGGGGATCTCGCCGCCGTCCCGGATCTCACCCAGCCGGGCGCGATGACCGCCCCCAACGCCCAGCACGCCGTCCGGCAGGCCAAGCGGCTGGCCGACAACATCGTTGCGGTGCTGCGCGGCGGCCAGCCCGTCCCGTACCGGCATCGCTATGTCGGGTCGGTGGCCAGCCTGGGCCTGCACAAGGGCGTGGCCCAGGTCTACGGGATCAAGCTCACGGGATGGCGGGCTTGGTTCATGCACCGCGCCTACCACGTCAGCCGCATGCCCACCTTCAACCGCAAGGTCCGGATCGTCGCCGACTGGCTGTTGGCCTCGCTCTTCCGTCGGGAAGTCGTCGCCTTGGGCCAGGTGCAGGACCCGCGGCGCGAGTTCGTCTCGGCTGCGGCCGGTGTCCGCAGGCATCGGGAGTCACCGACGGCCGTGTCGACGCCCGCTGCGGCGGGCAGGTCAGACCGGGCGTCCGCCCGGGCCGCGGGCTGATCCGACAGCCGCTTCGCCCTCAGAGGGAGGGGGCAGGCGAGGCGGCCGCGCCGGTCGACTTCCGAACCGCCTCGCCGCCTCTAGGCCTGGCGCGCCGGGCACCCGGTGTGCATGACGATGCGGACGGCGACGACGCCGGATCCGCACGCCAGGCACGGCCGCTGGGCGCCGGGAAGGCCCGCGGCGAGGGCCGTTAGTCGCTCGGTGCGACCGACGGGCCCGCCGACTGGATCGCCGGTTCGGCCCGGCCACCGGCCGGCACGCAGCCCCACGCCCCCGGGCCGCGCTCGCAGCCATTTGACCTGCCTCTGGAGGGGCAGACCGGACTACGTGACGACCCCCGGCTCTCACGCGGACCCGCCCCCCGGGCCCCGGTCCCGCCGCCACTCGGCACTAGCCACGGCGGCCTCGCCGGGACGTCCGACGCACCGACCCGGCCCGCCACGGGCGAGCCGGGTCCGACCTCCCGCTCGACGGCCAAGGCCGTCGGGCGCACCACGGCCCTCGCGCTGCTGCTGTTCGTCACCGTCGTCCTCGTGCTGTTCGTCGTGTTCAACACGCAGACCGTCGACATCAGCCTGGTCTTCGGCAACGTCGACGCCCCGCTCGTCCTCGCCCTGCTGATCGCGGCGGTCCTCGGCGCGCTCATGGCAGCCTTGGCCCAAGCCGTTCTGCGCGCCCGCCGCCGCAACCGCTGATCTGCGGCGGCCTCGGCAAAGACGGACGACCTTGTCGCCGCCGGGGCCACACCCCACGGTGGCTTCCGTGCACCGGCCGGCGAACCGGCCGAACCCGACGGCGGGGGGAGCCGTCTTGGGGCAGGCAGGGGAGACGATGGAGCGGATCACCGCTGCGGCCATCGCCGCTTATGCAGCGGCGCCTCGACCGACCGGGAATCTCCAGCGGCCGCTGTAGGTTTAGGTGGGCGTCGACTGGACATTCTCCAGTCGCAGTCCACATCCTTCCGGTTCGAAAGGAGGCTGACTCAGATGACACTGCCTGTCCGTTCGCGGCCGCGCGCAGTCGCCGGCTGGGACCCCTTCCGCGAGCTGGACGAGCTCACCCAGCGCGTCAACTCCCTGTGGGAGACGGGCCTCAACGGCGACCTGCACGGCTGGGCCCCGCTGGCTGACGTGGAGGAGACCGACGACGCCTACGTCGTCGAGATCGACCTGCCCGGCGTCAAGCGCGACGACATCGACATCCAGCTCACCGACCGGCAGCTGACCGTCTCCGGGGAGATCAAGGAGAAGGAGCGCACCGGCATCCTGCGCCGACGCACCCGCCGGGTGGGGCAGTTCCAGTACTCGGTCACCCTGCCCGCCGACGTCGACCCGGACAAGGTCACCGCGCACCTCGACGACGGCGTGCTGACCGTGCGCGTGCCCAAGCCCGAGCAGGCCAAGCCCCGGCGGATCCAGATCAGCAGCTGACCGGGATGCGGTCGCACCGCGCATCCCGCCGTCCCACGGGTGGTCGCCCACCCGGCCGCCCGGTCTTCGTTCCGGGTCGACGCCCACGACGGCGCCGACCCGGGACGCCGGGCGTTCCTGCCGTTCACTGACGAAGAGGTGTGATGCCATGACGTCAACTCCTCCGATGCCTGTGGCGCCCCGTCGGCTCCAGCAGCTGGAGGAGCGTTTCGCCGAGCTGGGGGACCAGCTCGACGACTCGCCCACCACCGAGGCCCTCTCGGTCCTGCACGCCATCGTGCAGGAAGTGGCCCGGCAGACCCCACCGCCGGCGAAGGACCCGACGGGAGTCGCCGGCACCACGCTGCAGGACGTGGCCGACCTGTATCTGACCGCGCCGCCGATGAGCGGAGCGGCCGAGTCGACCGGCCTGCCCGTCGGCACCGCTGCACCCGAGTTCACCCTGCCCGACATCAACGGCCAGCCAGTGAGCCTGTCCGACTTCCGCGGACGCCCGGTCGTGCTGGTCTTCTACCCGCTGGACTGGAGCCCCGGATGCAGTCGCCAGCTGGAGCTCTACCAGCAGGAGCTGGCCGAGTTCGAAGCCCGCGGCGCGGCGGTGATCGGCGTATCGGTCGACTCCATCTACAGCCACGGCGCCTGGGCCGCGGTCCGCGGGATCACCTTCCCGCTGCTGTCGGACTTCCACCCCAAGGGTGACGTCGCCCGCCGCTACGGCGTGTGGCGGAACTCCGACGGCTTCAGCGACCGTGCGCTCTACGTCATCGACACCGACGGGGTGATCCGCTACGCCGACGTCTCCCCGCGGGTGGAGCACCTGCCCGACATCTACGACCTGTTCGCCGCCCTCGACCAGCTGACCGGCCAGCGGTCGGCGGCGTGAGTGCGCGTCCTTATCACAACGACCCAGAGGAAGGGAGGTGGCACATGCCCACGCCCGTCATGACCGGTGTCCGCCCGGCCGTCGCGACCGCACCGGTCACCGTGTACGGCAACCGGTGGTGCGGCATCACGCAGATGACCCGCCGGATGCTCGACCGCGCCGGGGTGCCCTACCGCTACGTCGACCTCGACCTGCACCCGGAGATGCACCGGCGGCTGCGGTGGATGGCCGGCGGTGACCTGCGCAACCCGGTGGTCAACGTCGCAGGCGAGTGGCTGGAGCAGCCGACCCCGCGCGAGCTGCAGTGGTCCCTGGCCCGGCACGGGCTGATCTGACCCGACCGCCGACCCAGCCACCGCTGGCCATCACCCGGCGACCACCCAAAGGCACCGAACCACCCAGCGGCACGAAAGGAGTGTCATGCGATACGACGAGTTCCTCGCCAAGGTCCGCGAACACGGCGAGTACGCCGACCAGGCCGAGGCCGACCGCACGACCCGCCTCGTGCTCGGCCTGCTCAGCCAGCGGCTGGTGGACGGCGAACGCAAGGACCTGGCCGCCCAGCTGCCCGCAGAACTGCAGGACGCGGTCCTCACCGCCGCGCCGCAGGAGGCCTTCGGCGTCGAGGAGTTCCTGCGCCGGGTGGCCGGCCAGCTGTCCGCTACCGAGGAGACCGCACGGTGGGACGCCAGCGCCGTGCTCACCACACTCGCCGAGGCGATCAGCGGCGGAGAACTCAACCAGATCCTGACCCAGCTCCCGGCCGGCTACGCGCCGCTGTTCGGCAAGCCCGACCTCGCCTGAGTCCGCCGGCCGGTGACCACCGCACCCGATCCATGTACCCCATCATCGTCAACGACCGCGTCGTCTCGACCGAGCGACGCCAAGGAGGGATTCGCGTATGGCCCTGATCAAGAGCCCGCTGCCCGAGCACGTGCAGAAGATCGCCGGTGAGGCGCTGCAGGGCACCCTGGTCGACCTGATCGATCTGAGCCTGATCGCCAAGCAGGTGCACTGGACGATCGTGGGGCGCAACTTCCGCAGCATCCACCTACAGCTGGACGACGTCGTGGACACCGCCCGGCAGTACACCGACGTCGCCGCCGAGCGCGCCGCCGCGATCGGCGTGCTGCCCGACGGGCGCGTCGACGCCCTGCGGGCGCACAGCCAGGTGCCGCAGCCCCCGGTGGAGTGGATTCAGGCCGAGGACGCGATCCGGTTCTTCGTCGACGTCTTCGACCAGATGGTCGCCCGGATGCGCGACCGCATCGACAAGACCGCGGACGACCAGGTGACCCAGGACCTGCTGATCGAGATCACCGCGGCCCTGGAGAAGCACTACTGGATGTGGCAGGCGGAGAACCAGTCCCGCTGACGCACGCATCCGCGGAGCGGTCGGCCCCGACACACGGGTCGGCCGCTCCGCGTCCCTGCGCTGGTTCGCATCGGGGCCGCCCCGTCGCCCGCGGCGCCGCGACCGGAACGCGGTCAGCACTTCAACAGCACCTCCAGGTCGGGAACCACCACGTCCGCCCCGTAGGCCCGCAGATCTGATGCCTGCCCCACGCGATCCACCCCGACGACATAGCTGAACCCGCCGGCCCGGCCGGCGGCCACGCCCGCCAGCGCATCCTCGAACACCGCCGCCTCTACCGGCGGCACTCCCGCCGCCTCCGCAGCGGCCAGGAAGGTGTCCGGCGCCGGCTTGCCGCGCAGCCCCCGCCCGGCGGCGACGATGCCGTCGACGCGCACGTCGATCATCTCCGCCAGCCCGCTGGCCGCCAGCACCTCGACGGCATTGGTCGAGGCGGTCACCACACCGGTGACCAGGCCGGCGGCCTTGACTGCCCGCAGGTAGCGCGCCGACCCGGGATAGACCTCCACACCGCGGACGGCAAGCTCGCGCAGGAACACCTCGTTCTTCCGCCGGCTGAGGCCGTGCACCGTCTGTGCGTCCGGTGGGTCGTCCGGGCTGCCTTCGGGCAGGCGGATGCCTCGACTGGCCAGGAAGTCACGGACTCCGTCGGTGCGGGGCTTGCCGTCGACGTAGCGGGCGTAGTCGCGCTGGTCGAAGGGTCGTTGGGCGGGGTGTGCGGCGGCGAGGAAGTCATCGAACGTTCGCTTCCACGCGGCTTGGTGCACCGTTGCGGTGCGGGTCAGGACGCCGTCCATGTCGAACAGGCAGCCGCGGATCGATTCGGGAAGCCCCAGCACCGGGGCGAGGCTAATCGGGCCTTCACCTCCTCACCCAATCCATTCCAAGCAGTCCAGTCACTCGGCCCTCTGGGCGGTAGCACAGACACCAACCGCCTGGCGACCCGCCGCCGCGCGGCCGACCCGCTTCTCACTGCGCCGGTGCGGCACCCGTGTGCGGCGGGGAGACACCACCAGCAGCCGGCCTGGCTCCGCCGACCGGGTGGGGGAGCGCTGAGGTCCGGAAGCTGGGCGGGCCGCGAGCAATAGCAGGCGCCGTTCGCGCGGTTCGGTCGCGGACGGGCGCGCCCCGCCGGTCGATGCTCGGGGGCGGTGGGCGCCCCGCCGCCAACGGAACATGGCCACTCACATGTGTCAGACAACCGCCAGGCTTGCGTGAGAGCTCAACCAGATGCGGGTAGGACCGGCTCGCCACCCATTTCTGAAAGGAGGAATGACATGAGCGTGGCTCGGTTGGGTGCGCGCGCCCTCATCGGCGGACTGTTCATCGGGCACGGCACCCAGAAGCTTTTTGGTTGGTTCGGCGGCCCCGGGCGAACCGGCACCGAGGCGATGATGGAGTCCAGCGACATGCGCCCCGCCAAGGTGCACGCGGTGCTGGCCGGGGTGACCGAGACCGTCGGCGGAAGCCTGCTGGCCGCGGGGCTGGGCACACCGGTGGCGTCAGCGGCGCTCACCGGGGTGATGACCACCGCGATCAAGAAGGTTCACCTGCCGCACGGCCCCTGGGCGGCCAACGGCGGCTGGGAGTACAACGCGGTGCTGATCGCCGCGCTGGCCGCGCTGACCGAAGCCGGGCCCGGCAAGTTCTCCCTGGACCACCTGCTGGGCACCGAACGCAGCGGCACACGCTGGGCCCTGGCCGCGCTGGGGACCGGGGTCGCCACCGCGCTGCTCACCATGGCGCTGGGCCGCCGAGGCGCCCCGGCTCTGCCGCACAGCGGCACCGACCAGCCCCGGGACGAGAACGCACCCGCGGCCGAAGGTGACAACGCGCCCACTGCGGAGCCGATCGCCGCGTAACCGGTCGGCGCACACCGCCGACCGACCTCGGTGCGGTCTCGCCCGCTCGGCCGCCGTCCGCGTCAGTGCGCGCGGCCGGCGGGCGAGACTCCCCGGCGACGCGTTGCGCCGCGCGTTCCCGCCGGGTCCTCGGCCAGCGGCTCCTGCGTGCCCGAGGATGAGGCCGTGGAGATCTGGCCGGGCACTGCCTACCCCCTGGGCGCCACCTACGACGGGACCGGCACCAACTTCGCCCTGTTCTCCGAGGTGGCCGAGCGGGTCCAGCTGTGCCTGTTCGACGACGCCGGCACCGAGAGCCGGATCGAGCTCACCGAGGTGGACGGGTTCATCTGGCACTGCTTCTTGCCGGCCGTGGGGCCGGGGCAGCGCTACGCCTACCGGGTGCACGGCCCCTACCAGCCGTCCGCCGGTCTGCGGTGCAATCCCGCCAAGCTCCTGCTCGACCCCTACGCCAAGGCTATCGAGGGTCCGCTGGACTGGAACGAGTCGCTGTTCGGCTACCGCTTCGGCGCCCCCGACGTCCGCAACGACGACGACTCCGCCCCTCATCAAACCCGCTGCGTCGTGGTCAACCCCTACTTCGACTGGGGCCACGATCATCCGCTGCGCATCCCGTACAGCGAGTCGGTGATCTACGAGGCGCACGTGCGCGGGCTGACCATCGGCCATCCCGACCTGCCGCCGCAGCTACGCGGCACCTATGCCGGGCTGGCGCACCCGGCGATCGTCGAGCACATGCAACGCATCGGCGTCACCGCCGTCGAACTCATGCCGGTGCACCAGTTCGTCGACGATCACCACCTGCTCCAGCAGGGCCTGTCCAACTACTGGGGCTACAACACCGTCGGCTTTCTCGCGCCCTACCACCGCTACGCTGCCCGCGGCTCCCGCGGCCAGCAGGTGCAGGAGTTTAAGGCGATGGTGCGCACCCTGCACGAGGCCGGCATCGAGGTCATCCTCGACGTGGTCTACAACCACACCGCCGAGGGCAACCACCTCGGCCCCACCCTGTCCTTCCGCGGCATCGACAACCGCGCCTACTACCGCCTCGCCGACGACCCGGCCTACTACGCCGACTACACCGGCACCGGCAACACCCTCAACGTCCGGCACCCGCACTCCCTGCAGCTGATCATGGACTCGCTGCGTTACTGGGCCACCGAGATGCACGTCGACGGGTTCCGGTTCGACCTGGCCGCCGCCCTGGCCCGCGAGTTCCACGACGTCGACCGGCTCGCCGCCTTCTTTGACCTGGTCCAGCAGGACCCGATCGTCTCTCAGCTCAAACTCATCGCCGAGCCCTGGGACGTCGGCGCCGGCGGCTACCAGATCGGCAACTTCCCGCCGCTGTGGACCGAGTGGAACGGCCGCTACCGCGACGCCGTGCGCGACTTCTGGCGCGGCACCCCCGGCACCGTCGGGGAGTTCGCCTCCCGCCTCACCGGCTCCAGCGACCTGTACGAGTCCAGCGGTCGACGGCCCTTCGCCTCGATCAACTTCGTCACCGCCCACGACGGGTTCACGCTGCATGACCTGGCGTCTTACGACCACAAGCACAACGAGGCCAACGGTGAGGACAACCGCGACGGCACCGACGACAACCGGTCCTGGAACTGCGGCGCGGAGGGTCCCACTGACGACCCTGGGATACAGGCACTGCGGCGGCGGCAGGTGCGCAACCTGTTGGCCACCCTGCTGCTGTCGCAGGGCGTGCCGATGCTGCTGGCCGGCGACGAGTTCGGGCGCACCCAGGGCGGGAACAACAACGCCTACTGCCAGGACAACGAGCTCTCCTGGGTCGACTGGGCCCGGGCGGAACAGTTCGCCGATCTGACCGCCTTCGTCGCCCGGCTGACCCGGCTGCGCCGCGAGCACCCGGTCTTCCGCCGGCGCCGGTTCTTTCAGGGCCGACCGGTGCGCGGCACCGATTTGGAGGACATCGCCTGGCTGACCCCGGACGGGCAGCCCATGACCGACGCCGAGTGGACTTCCGGACACGCCGGCGCCCTGACCGTCTTCCTCAACGGCGGCGGCATCCCCGAACCGGACCGTCACGGCCGCCGCATCAGGGACGAGTCCTTCCTGCTATTGGTCAATCCGAGCGCCGAAGCGCGAATCTTCACCCTGCCCGGCGCTGTCTACGGCCTCGCCTGGGAGGTTCAGCTGGACACCACACGTAGCACGGGAGCAGACGACGACGGCGACCCGGCTGGGCGCGTAGCCGCAGGGGACACCCTCACCCTCAGCGGACGGTCCCTGTGTCTCCTGCGCCAGGTTGCCTAGGCATCGCCTGCGACCGCGGTCGGCACGCCTCGTCAGCCGCGGTTGAGACGCTGCTCACTGTGGTGCCGAAACGCTCTTCACCCCCGAGTCGCCGATGGACTACCGTCCGGATCGGTCACACATTGCGCTGCACGTTCCTGTCCGGCCGCAGAGCCGCACCGTGGCCGATCTAATCGCGACGGGGGGACGAGCAACATGTTGGGCCGGACGGACCCGTGGGCCAAGGCCGCCTGCACCGGACGCAGCCGGTGAGCGAATCAGCGGAGCTCGAAGCGAGCCTGCTGAGACTCACCTCGTTGAGTCCCCGCAAGCCCAGCCAGCGGGCCGACGCGAATCTCGCGCGGGCGGCTTCACCGGTGCTGTTCGAGACCCTGGCGTCGCTGCACGCAGGGCTGACCTCGCGGCAGATCTTGGAGCGCGTCGTGCACGCGAGCCGTCAGTTGGTCGACGCCCGCTTCGCCGCCCTGGGCATCGCCGGCCCGGACGGCACCCTCGTCGAGTTCATCCACGAGGGGATGGACGCCGAAGACACCCTGCTCATCGGCCGGCCCCCGCAAGGGTTGGGCCTGCTGGGCGATCTGCTGTCGGCCACCGACCCGGTCCGCGTCGTGGACGTGGCGGCCCACCCCAACAGCGTCGGCCTTCCGGCGGGCCATCCGCCGATGCGCACCTTCCTCGGTGTGCCCATCCGGGCCGGCCAGCAGCCGATCGGCTCGCTGTACCTGGCCAACAAGCGCGGCGACGCCGTGTTCACCGTCGCCGACGAACAGAACGCGCAGGCACTGGCCGGAATCGCCGCGGCGGCGGTGATGAATGCCCGGGCCACGGAAGCCACGCGTCGCCAGCAGCGCGCGGTGGAGGCCCTGCACGGCATGTCCAGCGCCCTGCTCCGCGGAGCTCCGGTCGACGCAGTGCTGCACCTGCTTGCTCAGCACGCCAAGGACCTTGCCGGTGCCGACGCCACCTCGGTCACCGTGACCGACCGGCGCCGCACCAGGCTGACCGTGCGGGCCCACGCCGGCGACCTCGGCACCGAGTTCGTCGGCGCCTCCTTTCCCCATGCCGGCACCGTGCAGGGCCGGGTGGTGTCGAGCGGGCAGACCGCGGTGCTGGCCGATCTCGCCAGCGGCGCGGAGACCGCAGGCCCCCTGGGCGACGCGGTGGCCCTGGGACCGTGGATGTCGATCCCGCTACGGGCCGCCGGCCAACCCTTCGGCGTGTTGTCCTTGGGGCGGCTGCGCGGCCGGCAGCCCTTCGATGCCGCCGACACCGCGCTGGTGGAGGCGTTCGGCTCCCAGGCCAGCGTCGCCATCCAGTATGGCCAGGCCCACCACCGGGTGGCCGTGGTCGCTGACACCCTGCGCGCCAGCCTGCAACCCCAGGCGCTCCCCGTGATCAGCGGAGTCGATCTAGCCGCCCACTACTGGCCGCAGACCGACGACGTCGGAGGTGACCTCTACGACGTCTTCCCCCTGCCCGACACCGGCCCGCAGCGTCCTCGCTGGGCGTTCGCCATCGGGGACGTCACCGGATCCGGGCCGCAGGCGGCCACCTGGACGGCGCTCATCCGGCACACCCTGCAGACCGCGGCGATGATCGACGCCGACCCGGTGCGGGTGATGCGGCTGCTCAACCGCAGGTTGGTGCACAGCACCGATGAGCATCGTCTTTGCACCGCGGTCTTCGGTCTGCTGTCGCCAACCGGCAAGCAGGTCGACGTGTGCCTCGTGCGTGCCGGCCATCCCTATCCCCTCCTGGTGCGGGCGGACGGTTCGGTGCGGCCACTGCAGCCGCGGGGGCCGCTGCTAGGCCTCACCGACGAGCCGCACTTCAGCGCCCTCACCGTCACGCTGGACCCGGGGGATGCACTGGTGCTCTACACCGATGGGGTCACCGAGGCCCGCGCCGGTCAGGAACAGTTCGGATTGCAGCGCCTGATCGACACCGTTGGGTGCGCGGCCGGCCAGCCAGCCGCAGCCCTGGTAACCGCGATCGACACCGCCGTGCACGCCTTCGCCGACACCCCGATCGACGACCTCGCCATCCTCGTTCTGTCGGCCGACCCCGCGGGGGGAGCGCGTCGTTTACCCCCGTTGCCCGATCTGGCCTAGCCCCAGGGCCTGTCCTGCGGATCATGCGCGCCGCCGACCCGCGCCGAGTCCGCGCCGGAGGAGGCTTCCGCGGCAGCAGAAGGCCGGGCCTCGCCCGGTGGCGTACCGCGAACCCCGAAACGGATGCTCTCTGCCGCACACCGGGCAAGGCCACAGAGGTGTAGCCCAAATCAGCACCAACCGAAACCCGTCAGCGCCGCCATCGCCGCCGGTGAAGGAGTTAGACGAGGGACAACCTCGCGCGGCGCCATTGGTCAGCGTCGGCCGTCGCTCCCCTCGGGCAGCGACCCACGGGGTGTAGAGGCGACCGAGTCGCCCGGAGGTGTATGGGTCTGCCTCTGGTCAGGACCGTCATCGACGGCTGGGCGCTTGCGTGCGGGTGTAGTCCAGGCGCGCCCAGACCACTTTCCCGCCGTCATCGAGCGGCTCCCAGCCGTGGGCGCCGCTGAGGCTGGCGACTAGGTCGAGACCAAGGCCCCCGAGTGCCGGGTCGCGCTCATCGTCCGTCGTCGGAGGCCTGCTCCCGGCCTGGTCGGTGACTTCGAGCAACCAGGAGTGCCCGGTGGCCGTCACGCGGGCCCGCACGGGTGACTGGCCGTGGCGCACGGCGTTGCTGACCAGTTCCTCGAACGCCAGCAGCAGCCGCTCGACGGCGTCCTCGGTGGCCGCCGGGGGGCGCGCCCCGTCGTGGACGGCGGCACTGAGCCCACGCCTACCGGCGGTGATGTCCGCCGGCCGGGTCGGATTCCAATGACCAAGGAGGTGCGCCTGCGGCCCGTGAGGCGGCACCGCGCGCAACACCCACTCCAGCCGCGTCATACCCGTTCCTTTCGAGCAGCGGCTACTGATGCCCCGAGGCCGGTTCGGCAAGGCGCGTCTACGGCTCAGTCGCCACCCGAAGCAGGACGCGGAACCTCCCCTCATCCGCGCCGGAGACGACGCTACGCCCGGCATCGGGCTCCGTCGAACTCCGGCAGCGGATCGCAGCGGCCCTCAACGCCCGACTGCAAGGCCGATCGACAGACCGACCAGCAGGCCGTCAGACGCGGCGAGGTCCGTGCTCGCGAGGGCCGGTCCGGGCCGATCATGTCGATGGCGCGGTCGAGGTTCGGGAAGTTGAGCGGTCGAGGTTCGGGAAGTTGATCAGTGTCGACCCTCGGAGGTGAGGACGCCGGTCTGCGTGAGGTTCGCGGCAACCTCGATCAGTTTGCGGTTGGTGTCCTGGCTGGCCTTCGCGAGCACGGCGAACGCCTGATCTTCGGTGATCTTGTACCGCTCCATGAGCACGCCCTTGGCCTGACCGATCACATCCCGGCTGGCCATTCCCAGTTCCAGACTGTTGATCTTCTGCGCCTGAGCGAGCGCGACGGCGGTGTGGCTGGCGTACAGCAGCCCGATGCGCTCGGACTCGTCGGTGAACGCCCGCGGATGGCGGGACAGGACGTTGAGCGCGCCCAGGTCATCTCCATGCACGAACAACTGGAAGCACAGCATGCTCCGCAAGCCCAGTTCAGCGGCTCGGCGACCCAGATCAGGCCAGCGCTGGTCTGTAGCCAGGTCGTCGACCCGCACAGTCTCGTGCTCGTACATGGCATCCATGCATGGACCTTGACGGGTCTGCTGTTGCAGGTCGTCAAAGAGCCTTGCCAGATTGCCGGTGGCCACCGCCGAGACCACGCGGCGGCGCGCCTGCACCAGGCTGATCGTCGCCTCCTCGGCGCCTGGAACGGTGCCCGCGACCGAGGCGACAATGAGATCCAGCACCGCCGGGGCATCCGCCTGCGACTGCATCTCCCGCGCCAGATCGGCCAGCCGCTGCGACAAGTCATCGCGAACCGCATCGCCGCCCGCAGAACCCGAGGGTCGCCCTCGACTCCCGGATGGCTCGGGTGTTGCCGTACCCATGTCACCACCCTGGCACGGCCGACACCCCTCTCCCAGAGGGCCGACGCAAGGCGGCCCCACGCGCCGAACGCTTAGACGCGCGGGGCCTAACCCGTCGCCGCGCCATGGCACCACGAGGGGCTGCGATGAGCGCACCATAAAGCCGCGGGCACTACCAAGAGCGGTATCCCAGCCGAGCGGACCATCGAGAAAGCGACATGAGCCGATGCGCGCTGCCCACCACAGACAAGATCGTCAGGACGGGCACTAGTCGCGCCTCGGTGGTCACCGCCCCTCGCCGGTTCCGTCCCCGGGGACGGAACCGCGCCAGCCCGCCCGCAGCGTCTCGACGAGATTGACGGCCAGTTCGTCATCCCGCGGCGGCCCCTTGTACTCGATGAGCAGCAGGCTGGCGTCGTCGCTGGTCCGGCCGTAGCGGGCGGCCATGAGCGCGTGGGAGAGGCGACGGACGCTCTCGGCGACCGGAAGCCGGTCGCCGCTGGTGCGCTCCAGGATGTGGCGCAGGCGGGCTTCGCCGAACTGCTCGCCGCCCTCCAGGCGTTCCTCCACAACGCCGTCGGTGAACACCAGCACCCGGTCACCGGGCTGCAAGTGCGCCGCCATCACTTGGGCGCGCGCGCCACCGAAGCCGATCGGGCGGGTGGTGGTGCCGGTCAGCTCGCCGATCACCCGCCCGTTGCGCACCCACAGCGGCGCGGGATGCCCCGCGTTGATCCAGGTCAGCTCGCCCCGTTCGATGTCCAGCTCGCCGATCTGGGCGGTGGTGAATCGGCCGGGAAAGGTCTCGGCGACGATCCGGTCCATGGACGCGTACAGCTCCGGCAGTCCCGCGCCGCTCAGGCGCCCATGGCGGTACGCGGCGATGACCACTGTGGCCATCGTGGCCGCCTCCAGGCCGTGACCCATCGCGTCGAACATCCCGAAGTGCAGGACATGCTCGTTCATCGCGTAGTCGAAGCTGTCGCCACCCACCTGGTAGGCCGGTTCCAGGATGCCGGCGAGCTCCACGTCCGGGTTGGTCATGGTCAACGGCGGCAACGCCCGCCGCAGCAGGTGAGCAGCCAGGCTCATCGGCTGCGCGGTGCGGAACCGAGCGAAGGTGTCGGTGTACCCGGACTTGGTCACGATCAAGTCGGCCACCAGGCCGGCCAGCCGTCTCGCCAGCCGCCGGTCGGCGTCATTGACGGCCGGTAGCCGCAAGGACAGGACGCCGATCCGGTCGGAGCCGTCCAGCATCGGCAGATACATCCGCACCGCACCACCGGCGAGGTCCTCCTCCACCGGGGTGTCGGTGGTGAAGGCGCGCCCGGCCAGACTGCTGTCGATCAGGACCCGACCTCCGACCAAGCCCTCGCCCTGCAGCGGCTGCAGGTGCACCTGGTCGTAGTCCTGCAGGTGAATGGCGACGTCGCTGCCGCCGATCGCCTCGATCTCCTGCGCCACCAGCGGGCCCACCAGCCGCGGCGGAATCAAGTGCGCCCGGTCCAGCAACGAGCCCAGCAGCGCCTCGCCCATGCTCTCTGCCGTCGGCTGCCTCACCACCCCGCTGCGGAACCCAATCGGCTCAGAGGCATCCATCGTGGCGTCAGCAGGCATAGCACGATCATGAACGCCGGCGACCAGCGGCAAACCCGCCGCTCGTCTGGTGCTAAACGTCGCGGGGCCGCCAGGCACCGGCTGTGTTTAGCCGCCAATGTCGCGGAACAGAAGTGTGACGCCTGCGCTGCACCGCAGGCGTCGGTGTCAGGCGGATCAGGGAGAAGGCATGCTGGTCTGGTTGATCGGCACGGTGTTGGGCTTCCTCGCGCTCAACGCGCTTGTCATCGTGCTCGGCGCGGCCTCGACCGCCCGCTACGAGGAGGAACGTCGCGACCTGGCGCGGCTCAGCGCCGGCCACGGTGAACGCGACATTTTGGTTGCCGAGGCCTGAACCCCGGCCCGGCCACACGCCTCGGCAACTGTCACCGACTGCCGCCAGCTGCGGCCCGTCGACCGGCCGCGCCGCCCCTCGGCCAAGGAATGGCGGCCTCGGTGAGCGAGGGCCGGCAGTGCTCGTGCGACTCCTGCGGCAGGTCCGGAGCTCTTGGACATGACTGAATCGCTGTGGCCTCGCCAACCGCCTCCCGCCCCGGGCGAAGATGCGACCACGTTGGGGCGCTGGCGGGCAGAGACCCTGCAGCAGCTGACCAGGTTCCGTCAGCATCTGGCGGCGGTGTTGCACACGGCGGCACGACCGTCCGCTGCTGATGAGGGTGCGGTGGAGCGGCTACTGCTCGTCTTCGAGGAGCTCGGCTCCAACGCACTGCGGCACGGCCGCCCTGCCGTCGCCATCGAACTAATCGACTCCGCCGCCGGTTGGCTGCTGACGGTGAGCGACGCGGCAGTCGAGTCCCGCCGGTGCCGGCGGTCGGTCGCGACGCCGCCGCGGCGGTCTCGGGCTGTACCTGGTGGGTCGCGTCAGCGACGCCCACGGGTGGACGGTCGCCGGCAAGTACAGGGTGGCCTGGGCGCGGATCGACTACCGCTCCGCCGAGGGGTCGTCCGGCCGCCCGGTGCGCCCTCCTCCGCCGCAGCCTCGAAGCCAGTAGCCGCAGCCTCAACCTCAGCGGGGCGAGCGCAGGTATCGGCGCACCGCGGGCTGCTCGCAGCGCGACGTTTCGCCACGACGACTCCAGACGCGTTCAGCGACGCCGGGCCCCGCATGCAGACAACCGCCTGCAGGCGCGGCGCTGCCGCCGACCGCGCGGCGCACCACCGACCACTCAAAACTTTCTTGGCTGTTAGAGGGAATCTACGTTAGCCACTGCAGGTTCTGGGTAGTGCGTGAGCACCACGACAGGGTTTGAGAGGAGTCACGAGGAGGTCGCGGTGGCAGGGCGACTCGTACTGCCATCTCGGAGCAACACCGGGCTGTGGGCGCGTCCGCGGTCCGTCGATGTCGGCGCAGCCACCGGTCGGCACAGCCAACAGCACCAGCGCTCCGCCCGGCTCGACCATCACGCCGCCACGGTGCTGGCGCGGGGCGGCCTGGCGCTGCTGTTCGCACTGCCGACGCTGCTGTGGCCGAATCCCACCGTTCAAGGGCTGACCATCGCCTTCGCGCTGTACGCGGTCCTAGCCGCCGCCGGCATGGTGGGCACCGCCGTCACCGACGCCACGGACCCGCACCAACCCCGAGGGGCATACCTCGTGGCCGGGCTCGTCAGTGCGCTGGCCGGACTCACGAGCCTACTGTGGCCACAGATCACCGAACTCACGTTGGCCATGGTGATCGGCGCATGGGCCATCGCCGTCGGCCTGCTGGAGATGACCGCAGCCCTCGCCCATCTGTTGGAAGAGCCGCCCGCACGGAGGAAGCGTCGGGCACGCACCGGGGAGTGGCTGCTCGCGGTCGCCGGCATCACCTCGATCGTCGTCGGCATCGTGGTGTTGCTGCGACCGGAGGCCTCAGCCGCCGCACAGGCCACGGAGCTGGGCGTCTACGCCTTGATCTCCGCGGCTGTGCTGCTGGTCGCCGGATGGTGCCTGCACGCTGACCCGTCACCGCGGAGGTGAACGCATCGATGTCCGCGACGGCCTTCGCCGGGACGCAGCGGTCCCGTCCACTGCTCGGCGACATGCAGCCTCCCGAGCGCGTCACAGGCTTCGTGCCCGCGCGGGGCGTGGGCACGAACTCACCACACACCACCCACAACCGTCAGGAAGGAGAGCGATCATGAGCGTCACGCGTTTCGACCCCTTCGGTGACCCCTTCCGGGGTCTTGACCGGCTGACCAGCCAGCTGGTGTCGGGCCGGCGGACGCCGATGGGCATGCCGATGGACGTCTGGCAGGCCGACGACGGCTACCACGTCGCGCTCGACCTGCCGGGTGTCGATCCGGGCAGCGTGGAGATCACCTCGGAGCGCAACATGCTCACCGTCCGCGCCGAGCGCCGCGCGGAGTACGAGGAGGGCCACAACGTCCTGCTCGCCGAGCGCCCGCAGGGCAGCTTCACCCGCCAGCTGCAGGTCAGTGACGCGCTGGACACCGGCAAGGTGACGGCCACCTACAACAACGGCGTGCTGGTGCTGACCATCCCGGTGGCGGAGTCGGCTCAGCCGCGCCGCATCGAGGTGCAGACCGGCGGGGGACAGCAGCAGCTGTCGGCCGGTAACGGTCAGAGCGGCAACGAGCAGTCCGGCGGCCAGTCTGGTGCCGGCGCCGAGGCCGGCAGCAAGAGCCGCCAGAAGAGCTGAGCGGCGCGGTGGGCGGTGCGTGAGCCCGCGGCGGGCGCACCGCCCACCCCCCCGACATCCCAAGCAAGGCAGCGGCGGGGCAGAACCAGCGTGCACCCTCCTCCCCGCCGCTCATCCACGAGAGCAGCACCGCGACGGCGAGCGGAGGTGACATGAGGTGCTCAAGGAACTGGCGGTGGAGCGCTACCGCTTCACCTGCGCCGGCTGCGGGCACACCTGGAGCGCCGACTACGACGTGCAGCACGTCGAGGACGGGCATGGACTGACCTGGGAGTACCACTCCCTCAACGGCATCCCGGTGACGTCCCCGACCGCGCCCGGCTCACTGAGCTGTCCTCGTTGTGGCGCGACCTGGATCCACTTCGAGCTCGTGGCAGTGCGCCCGGTGCCGATCGCCGACCTCGCCCACGGGCAGACGGACCCCGACCGTCCTCGCCAGCGGCTGGACGCCGACCGGCAGGCGGCCCGCCGTCAGGCGCCGCTGCTGTCCGGTGAGCAGCTCGTGTTCGGCGAGACGGTTCCCGGCGTGCCCACTGCCGAGCCCTGATCTCGCACCCGCATCAGCGGTGCACGCCTTCCACATCCCTACGAACATCCCTACGAACTCACTCACTTGGCTTCCTAGCGAGCACGACAGGAGGTTGAGATGGCAAAGGCGGTCGGTATCGACCTGGGCACCACCAACTCGGTCATCGCGGTGACCGAGGCCGGCAAGCCCACCGTCATCGCCAACGCCGAGGGGTCGCGCACGACCCCGTCGGTGGTGGCGTTCACCGAGTCCGGGGAGCGGCTGGTCGGCCAGCTCGCCCGGCGGCAGGCGATTCTGAACTCCAAGGGCACGATCTCCTCTGCCAAGCGGTTCATCGGCCGCCGGTATGAGGAGGTGGCCAGCGAGAAGGACGCGGTCACGTTCGACGTCGTCCCCGGGCCCGAGGGCGCGGTGCGGTTCGACGTCCGCGGCAAGCAGTACGCCCCGGAGGAGATCTCGGCCCAGGTGCTGCGCAAGCTGGTCGAGGACGCGTCCAAGTACTTGGGCGAGAAGATCACCGAGGCGGTGATCACCGTGCCGGCGTACTTCAACGACGCGCAGCGGCAGGCCACCCGTGACGCCGGGCGGATCGCCGGGCTGAACGTGCTGCGGATCGTCAACGAGCCCACTGCGGCGGCGCTGGCCTACGGCCTGGACAAGAAGACCAACGAGACGGTGATGGTGTTCGACCTCGGCGGTGGCACCTTCGACGTCAGCCTGCTCGACGTCGGCGACGGTGTCGTGGAGGTGCGGGCGACCGCCGGTGATGGGCACCTGGGTGGTGACGACTTCGACCGGCGGATCGTCGACCACCTGGCCGAGGAGTTCCAGCGGGCCGAGGGCATCGACCTGCGCAAGGACCCGCAGGCGCTGCAGCGGCTGTTCGAGGCCGCGGAGAAGGCCAAGGTCGAGCTGTCGACGGTCACCCAGACCACGGTGAACCTGCCGTTCATCACCGCCGACGCCAACGGCCCCAAGCACCTGAACACCACGCTGATGCGGTCGACGTTCGAGAAGATCACCGCAGACCTGGTGGAGCGGTGCATGGGCCCGGTGCAGCAGGCGATGGCCGACGCCAAGGTGACCGCCAACGACATCGACGAGGTCATCCTGGTCGGCGGCTCCACCCGGATCCCGGCGGTACAGCAACTGGTGCGCCGGCTGACCGGCGGCAAGGACCCGAACATGTCGGTCAACCCCGACGAGGTCGTCGCGCTGGGCGCAGCGCTGCAGGCCGCGGTCATCAAGGGCGAGGTCAAGGACGTCCTGCTGCTCGACGTCACCCCGCTGTCTCTCGGTGTGGAGACGATGGGCGGGGTGATGACCAAGGTCATCGAGCGCAACACCACCATCCCGGCCCGCCGCTCGGAGGTCTTCTCCACCGCCGAGGACAATCAGCCCGCCGTCGACATCGTGGTGCTGCAGGGCGAGCGCGAGCGGGCCAGCGACAACCGGGTACTGGGCCGGTTCCGGCTGGAGGACATCCGTCCGGCGCCGCGCGGGGTGCCGCAGGTCGAGGTCACCTTCGACATCGACGCCAACGGCATCCTGAACGTCACCGCGAAGGACAAGGACACCGGCAAGCAGCAGCAGATCACCATCAGCGAGTCCTCCAACCTGGACAAGGCCGAGGTGGAGCGGATGGTGGCCGACGCCCA
Source organism: Blastococcus sp. KM273129 (assembly GCF_021698995.1). Classification (NCBI taxonomy): domain Bacteria; kingdom Bacillati; phylum Actinomycetota; class Actinomycetes; order Geodermatophilales; family Geodermatophilaceae; genus Blastococcus; species Blastococcus sp. KM273129. The sequence continues at coordinate 94,273 of NZ_SSXB01000001.1, forward strand.
GCAGCACTCCGCTGAGGACGCCCGGCTGCGCGAGCTGGTCGAGGCCCGCAACACCCTGGACTCGGCGGCCTACCAGGTGGAGCGGCGGCTGGGCGAGCTCGGCGACGCGGTGCCGGTGCACGAGAAGGCCCGCGCGGAGATGCTGGTCGCCGACGCCCGGCAGGCGGTCAAGGACGACACCGCGCCGATCGACCGGCTGCGGTCGCTGACCGGTGAGCTGCAGCAGATCTTCCACGGCATGGCCGCCGGCTCGTCTGGTGGAACCGGCCCTGCCTCCGGTGGCGGACCGTCGTCCTCGGCCGGGTCCGATGACGACGACGTGATCGATGCTGAGGTCGTCAACGAGTGAGGTGAGCACGATGGCCGACCAGGACATTCGCCCGGCCCGGCCCGACCCGTCCACCTCCGGGCCCCGCGCCACCGGCGCCGCCGGCGGCGCGGGGCCGCAGGACGGCGACGCGCACCTGCCGGTGACGGAGGTGCAGGAGCAGATCGCCGACCTGGAGCGGCAGGTGGCCGAGCTGCAGGACCGGTGGCGGCGGGCGGTGGCCGACCTGGACAACCTGCGCAAGCGCTACGAGCGTGACGCCGCGGCCCAGCGCGCCCGGGAGCGGGCGCAGGTCGCTGCCGCGTGGCTGCCGGTGGTCGATCATCTGGAGCTGGCCCTGGCGCACGCCACCGCCAGCCCGGCGTCGATCATCGACGGGGTGCGCGGTGTCCGCGACCAGGCGCTGGCCGTGCTGGCCGGGCTGGGCTATCCGCGGCGCGAGGACGTGGGCGCGACGTTCGATCCGGCCCGGCACGAGGCGGTGGCCGCCACTCCGACCCACGCGGCGCCGGCCGGCACGGTGCTGGAGGTGGTGCGTCCCGGCTACGGGGAGGGCGAGCAGCAGCTGCGTCCGGCGGCCGTGGTCGTCGCCGCCCGGCCCGAGAACCCCGACGAGGCTAATGACGTGCGGCCGGATGCGGGAGCGCGGTGATGGCCGACCGGGACTACTACGCAGCCCTGGGCGTGGCGCGCGGCGCCAGCGCCGAGGAGATCCAGCGGGCCTACCGCAAGCTGGCCCGTCAGTACCACCCCGACGTCAACAAGGACCCCGGCGCGGAGGAGAAGTTCAAGGAGGTCTCCGAGGCCTACGACGTCCTCTCCGATCCGGAGACACGGCGGCGCTATGACGCCTTCGGTCCGGACTTCCGTCAGGTGCCCGAGGGCATGGATGCCGAGACCTGGCGGCGGGCCCGCGCCGGCGCGACCGCCGGCGCCGGTGCCCGGCCCGGGCCGGGCTGGTCATCGGGCTGGCCCGGCGGCGCCGACGGCGAGCAGGTCTTCGTCGGCGGCACCGGCTTCGGCTCCGGCGGGTTCGACACCGGCTTCGGGGAGGGCATCGACCTCGATGACCTGCTCGGCGGCATGTTCGGTGGCCGGGCGGCCGGCGCCCGCAGCGCCGGTCGCGCCCGGCGCGACTGGGGCCGCGTCGCCGGCGCCGACCAGGAAGCCGAGGTGCAGCTGACCGTCGAGGACGCCGTCCGCGGCGGCCGCCGGTCGCTCACGCTCTCCGGCCCGGACGGGCCGCGGACCCTGGAGGTCAACATCCCCGCCGGGGTGACCGACGGCCAGCGGATCCGGCTGGCCGGGCAGGGCGGAGCCGGCAGTGGCGGCGCACCGGCTGGCGACCTGTACCTGGTCGTCCGGCTGGCGCCCCACCCCCGCTACCGGGTGGAGGGCCGCGACCTCTACGTCGACCTGCCGCTGGCGCCGTGGGAGGCGGCGCTGGGCACGTCGGTTGCGGTCGACACCCCCGGCGGGGAGGCGAAGGTCAAGGTGCCGGCCGGCACCTCCAGCGGGCGGCGGCTGCGGCTGCGGCACCGGGGGCTGCCCAACCCGCGTGGGGAAGCGGGTGACCTCTACGCCGAGGCGCGGATCGTCGTGCCGCACCGGCTGAGCGAGAAGGAGCGCAGCCTGTTTGCCGAGCTGGCCGCGGCCTCGACGTTCGACGCGCGCAGGCAGGCCAGGAGGTCGAGATGAGGTACGCCCTCGTGCGCCGGAGCCGGGCGCCGCTGCTGGAGCTCGACTCGTTCGCGACCCGGGCGCGGCTGCACCCGGACCTGGTGCGCCGGCTGGTCGCGCTCGGACTCCTGGAGGCCGAGCGCGACGCGGGCGGCCGGCTGTGGCTGGCGCCGACGGAGCTGGCGACGGTCGCGCGAATCCAGCGGCTACGGGCCGGGTTTTCGCTGAACTACGCCGCTGTCGGCCTGGTCCTCGATCTGCTCGACCGCATCGAGGAGCTGCAGACCGCGCTGCGGCGCGCCGGCCCGGCGGCCGGCAGGACAACTACGCACAGCACAACAGATCAGACCACGACACGGAAGTTCATCGGAGGCTGACGTGGACCTCAACCGACTGACCCAGAAGTCTCAGGAGGCCCTCCACGACGCGCAGACCAAGGCGCTGCGGTTCGGCCACACCGAGGTCGACGGGGAGCACCTGCTGCTGGCCCTGCTCGACCAGCCCGAGGGCCTGACCGGTCGGCTGCTGTCCCAGGCCGGCGCCGACCCCGACGCGCTGCGCGCCGACGTGGAGGCCGAGCTCGGCCGCCGGCCGCGGGTGACCGGACCGGGTGCCGCGCCCGGCCAGGTGTATGTGACCCAGCGGCTGTCGCGGCTGTTCGACACCGCCGAGCGGGAGGCGCACCGGCTCAAGGACGAGTACGTCTCCGTCGAGCACCTGGTGATCGCGCTGCTGGAGGAGGGCAGCGGCACCGCCGCCGGACGGCTGCTGCGCTCGGCCGGCCTGACCCGGGACAAGTTCCTGACCGCGCTGACCGACATCCGCGGCAACCAGCGGGTCACCTCCGCCATGCCCGAGGTCGCCTACGAGGCCCTGGCGAAGTACGGCCGTGACCTGGTCGCCGAGGCCGCCGCCGGAAAGATGGACCCGGTCATCGGCCGCGACACCGAAATCCGTCGGGTGGTGCAGATCCTGTCCCGCAAGACCAAGAACAACCCGGTGCTCATCGGCGACCCCGGCGTCGGCAAGACCGCCATCGTGGAAGGGCTGGCCCAGCGGATCACCCGCGGCGACGTGCCCGAGGGCCTGCGGGACAAGACCATCTTCGCCCTGGACATGGGCTCGCTGGTGGCCGGGGCGAAGTACCGCGGCGAGTTCGAGGAGCGGCTCAAGGCGGTGCTCAACGAGGTCCGCGCCGCCGAGGGGCGGATCATCCTGTTCGTCGACGAGATGCACACCGTCGTCGGCGCTGGCGCGGCCGAGGGCGCGATGGACGCCGGCAACATGCTCAAGCCGATGCTGGCCCGCGGCGAGCTGCACATGATCGGCGCCACCACGCTCGATGAGTACCGCAAGCACGTGGAGAAGGACGCCGCCCTGGAGCGCCGGTTCCAGCCGGTGATCGTCGACGAGCCGACCGTGGAGGACGCCGTGTCCATTCTGCGCGGCCTGCGCGAGCGGCTGGAGATCTTCCATGGCGTGAAGATCCAGGATTCCGCGCTGGTCGCCGCGGTCACCCTGTCGCACCGCTACATCTCCGACCGGTTCCTGCCGGACAAGGCCATCGACCTGGTCGACGAGGCCTGCGCGATGCTGCGCACCGAGATCGACTCCATGCCCGCCGAGCTCGACGAACTGACCCGGCGGGTGCGGCGGCTGGAGATCGAGGAGGCCGCGCTGGCCAAGGAGAGCGACCCGGCCAGCGGCAAGCGGTTGACGGAACTGCGGCGGGAGTTGGCCGACCTGCGCGCCGAGGCCGACGCCATGCACGCCCAGTGGGAGGCCGAACGCTCGGCCCTGCGCAAGGTGCAGGCGCTGCGCGAGGAGCTGGAGCAGGTGCGGCTGGACGCCGAGGCCGCCGAACGGTCCTACGACCTGAACCGCGCCGCCGAGCTGCGCCACGGGCGGCTGCCGGAGCTGGAACGGCGGCTGGCCGCCGAGGAGGAGCAGCTCGCGGCCAAGCAGGGCGGACGGCGGCTGCTGCGCGAGGTGGTGACCGAGGCCGAGATCGCCAACATCGTCTCCCGGTGGACCGGCATCCCGGTGTCCCGGCTGACCGAGGGGGAGCGGGACAAGCTGCTGCGCCTGGACGAGATCCTGCACGAGCGCGTCGTGGGCCAGGACGAGGCCGTGCAGCTGGTCGCCGACGCCATCATTCGTGCGCGGTCGGGCATCAAGGACCCGCGCCGGCCGATCGGCTCGTTCATCTTCCTCGGTCCCACCGGCGTCGGGAAGACTGAGCTGGCGCGCACGCTGGCCGCGGCGCTGTTCGACACCCCGGACAACGTGGTGCGGCTGGACATGAGCGAGTACCAGGAGCGCCACACCGTTTCCCGGCTGGTCGGCGCCCCACCGGGCTACGTCGGCTACGAAGAGGGCGGGCAGCTCACCGAGGCCGTGCGGCGCAAGCCCTACTCGGTCGTCTTGTTCGACGAGATCGAGAAGGCCCACGCCGACGTGTTCAACACGCTGCTGCAGGTGCTCGACGACGGCCGGCTCACCGACGCGCAGGGCCGCACGGTCGACTTCCGCAACACCGTCGTGATCATGACGTCGAACATCGGGTCGCAGTACCTGCTCGACGGGGTCACCGACAGCGGCGAGATCAAGCCCGAGGCGCGCGAGGCGGTGATGGCCGAGCTGCGCGGCCACTTCCGGCCGGAGTTCCTCAACCGCGTCGATGACATCGTGCTGTTCAAGCCGCTGACCCTGGCCGAGATCGAGACCATCGTCGAGCTCATGGTCGGCGACCTGCGCACCCGGCTGGCCGAGCGGCAGATGCGCCTGGAGCTGACCGAGGACGCCCGCCGGTTCATCGCTGCGCAGGGCTTCGACCCCGTCTACGGCGCCCGGCCGCTGCGCCGGTTCATCGCCCGCGAGGTCGAGACCCGCATCGGCCGTGCCCTGCTGACCGGGGACATCCTCGACGGGGCCACCATCCGCGTCGACGCCACCGACGGCCAACTCGTCATCCGGTGGGAGAACGAAAACCCCGCCGGCAGCGAGCAGGCCGTCGCCTGAGGAGGACAGCGATGACGTCACCCACCGTCGTGGCCTGCCCGTCCTGCGGCCGCCGCAACCGGGTGCCCGCCGACGCGGCGGGCACCCCCCGCTGCGGGCAGTGCCACACCCCGCTTCCCTGGATCGCCGACGCCGGTGACGCCGACTTCGCCGCCGTCGCCGAGCAGGCCCCGCTGCCGGTCCTGCTCGACCTGTGGGCCCCCTGGTGCGGCCCCTGCCGCATGGTCAGCCCCGCCCTGGAGGAACTGGCCCGCACCTTCGCCGGCCGGATCAAACTGGTCAAGGTCAACATCGACGCCGCGCCGCAGATCGCGCAACGGTTCACGGTGCAGGCCGTGCCCACGCTGATGGTCCTCGACCACGGGCGAGTCATCAGCCGCCAGGCCGGCGCGGCACCCGCACCGGCCCTGCAGAGCTGGCTGGAGCAGGCACTGTCGGAGGTGGGCACCCCCAGCCGATGAGGCTGTGCCAGTTGCGGGCCGGACGTAGGCACCGCACCAGCGGCTGTCGACCGTCCGGCCCCTGTCTGTCGCGGAGGTGCTGATGTGTTGCTCTCGATGTGGTCACTGCAACCCTGCAGGCAGCCGCTTCTGCGTCGGATGTGGAGCCGCGCTACCCCCTGAGCCGTCCCGCCTTCCCACGAACGCGATGTCGGCCGTCGAAGAGATGTCGGCCATCCGAGAACAGCCTGGTCCACCGGCACACGTATTCACGCCGTCGGCGGAGCATGCCCATGCCGACATGATCGAGGAGCTGCCGGCCGGGGCGGCGCTTCTGATCGTCACGCGCGGGCCGACCGCAGGCAGCCGGTTCGTGCTCGACCGACCTATGCTCACCGTCGGGCGTCATACGGAGAACGACATCGTCCTCGACGACGTGACAGTCAGCCGCCGGCATGCGGAGTTCCATCGTAGGGATGGCGGCTTCGTGGTCCACGACGTCGGCAGCCTGAATGGCACCTACGTCAACCGCGAGCCCGTGGCCGAGGCGACGTTGAGTTCCGGGGACGTGGTGCAGATCGGCAAGTTCGGGCTCCTCTACCTCAGCCGACAGTCCTCGACGAGCAGCCCTGCCGGTCTCCAGTGACGAACGGCAGCCGAACTGCGGATACGGGTGACCCATGCCCGCAAGGGATCAGGACCCTCAGCCCGCCAGTGCAGCCGTGCCCCGAAGGCACGCTCCACCGCAACGCGGAGAGATCGCCGCTCGGCGACGCGGGACATTACTGCTGGCTGCCAGGTGTGTCCGCAGCGCGGGCGCGCCGTGGATGCTCAACCCGACCCGTAGACGGGCGGCGCGGCGGCGGCCTGGGCCAGTCGCGCCGAGCAGGCCCGGGTCATCGCCCCAGGAGCCGACGTCGCCGTCGAGCGCCTGGGCGACGCGCATGGCGACATCTACGGAGAGCCCGTTACCTGTAGGTCCGGCAACAGGCGGGCGACCCGACCGGGGCGGGCCGAGCCGTACCGGCTCAGCGTCACCGCCATGTCGAGCCCGCCCAGCGGGCCAGCGACGGGGAACTGCTGGCGGGTCGTCGAAGCCGCTGCATGTCCCGCTCTGTCGGGGCGCAGCCATCTGTGTAGTGGAACTGGACGAGCACCCGTCGAGCCACCTGACAGCCGCGCTGAGGTGGTAGCGGGGGCACCGCTCCCCAGTGAGCCGTTCGCTGACCATGTCTTCTCTCGGGCGCTGATGTGCGAACCGGAGAAGGGGACCGCCGACCGTGGCTTCCACTCGTACTGATTCCCGCTGAGGGCGACTGCCGCACCCCGCACGCCGAGGGCGCGAACCCAACGCCCGCTGGAGTGAGTCAACCCGAGGGTCTGATGGGGAGCGTTTCGGGGCGAAGGCTGGTAGCCGCGGTAGGAAGCCAGGACACCAGTAGGGCTGGACGTCCCCGGTCCGCGCCACAGTGGACCGCAGGTGGCCGGGGGAGGGGGCCGCGGCCGTGCTTGATCAGAACTGGTTGCGCAGGCGCATCCGCCACGGCCGGCCGTCCGGGTCGTACGCCAGGTCGTAGAGCGGAGCGGCCAGTCGACGGCTCCATCGTTCGCCGCGGCGCCGTGGATGGCTGCGCAGGCGCCCCCGCGGCCGCAATCCGCGGTATCCCTCCACGTACCAGGCATCCAGCTGCGCGGCCGCATCGCGGACCGCGTCGGCCGCGCTGTCCGGATCGAGCAGATCCTTGTGGTCACCGACGGCGCGGCCTAGCTAGGTGCTCGCGCATCAGAGTCAGTCGCAGCTCCCGAGCGAAACGGCGGGCACCGTCGCCCAATCCTGCTGGATCCAACGGATGGCGGTCGTCGAGCTGTTCGTCGACAACGGCAGCCGTCAACTCAGAATCGTGAGTCCACGATCGCCGGTTGAGGTTGGCGCTGCCCACGGCGGCCCAGACATCGTCGACGATGCACACCTTGGCGTGCACATAGATCGGACGCCCGGCCTCGTTCTCCGGGTTGACCACTTGCACCCGGTGCCCGCCGGCGGCCAGCACGCTGTGCAACGCGGCGGACTGCCCGAAGGAGTACGCCGGCAGGTCCAAGCGTCCTTCTTGGTCGGGATAGCGCGGCACCACGATGATGAGCTGCAGCGACGGCGAGCGGCGAAGCGCCGCGGCGAAGACGTGCGCCACCTCCCGAGACCAGAGGTACTGGTCCTCGACGTACACCAGTCGCCGCGCCCGGGTGAGCGCCTTGGCGTAGCCTCGGGCCACGCTGCGTTCCCCGTGTGGGGCGAACGGATAGGCGGGATGCCGCCGCGGATAGCTGCGCAGCAGCTGGACGGTGCAGCTGCCAGCGGGTGCGGCCGGCGCAGCCGGTGGCGGGAGCGGCCCGGCTGTTCGCGGCAGCCCGGACAGCCGAGCGGGGATCGTGTGCCAGGGCAGCCGGGTCAAGCGGGCCGGATCGGTCCACCGCTGCCGGAACACGGTCTCGACGTCGCGGACGACCGGACCGCGCAGCGCCAACTGAACATCATGCCAAGCCGGCGTGGGCCCGTAGACCCGGCTGAAGGTTCGCGTCTGGTGGTCGCCCGCGTGGGACGCGTCGTCTCGGCGGGCGTGCGCGACGTCAATCCCGCCGAGGAAGGCCACCTCCGCGGGACCGGTCACCACCACGAACTTTTGGTGGTGACTGCCCAGGGCGCGGACCCGCTGATCGAGCAGGATCTGCCCGCCCGCAGCGGTCACTGCGCGGGCCAGCTTGCGGTGCGCGTCGAGGCTGTAACCCCAGGCCGCCAGATGGGAGTGCCAGAGCAAGCCCCGGACCACGACGCCCCGCTGTGCCGCGGAGACGAGCATCCCGGCGACCGAGGGGCCGCCGTCATCGAGCAGTTGATCAGGGTCGGCCCGCCACCCGGCCAGGAGAACGACGTCCCCGCTGCGCGTGTGCGCCACCGCATGGGCAAGTGCGGGCAAGTAGGCGCGCCCGTGCACCAGCGCCTGCACGTCATTCCCCTCATTCCACGCGCTCATCCCAGAGGCGCCGTTGCCGCGCTCGGCCGCAGACAGCAGCCATGGAGTCGTCCGGTCCTGCAGGCGTCGTGCCCATCTCGGCCCCCTTCGGCGCCCCAGCGCTCGATCAATGGCAGAAAGAGCGCGGGGATGCACAGCGGGAAACCTCTTCCTTGTCGTTGCCACCAGCCTGCGTCGCAGCCGAACAACCGACAACCGCTCGCCGCCAGGCCGGTAAGCGGATGTGGCGCGTCACGGAACCGTCGCACATGCACACGCCGGCCAGGGAACGGCAGCCACCGCCAACCTCACCAGGCCGTGCTCGGTGCAGCCGCAATCCTTCATCAAACAGAGGGGTCACAGGGAACGACAGCGATCCGCTGGAATGCCACCGCGCGGATCCAATGAAGCGCTGCACCTACACACACCTCGAAGGCGCGCGGCAGACTCGCGCCAACCCGGGCGAACTGCTGCGCCGCCGGGCCATCCGACCGGTGCCGTCGCGGGGCGGCACCGATGTTGGGCTTCCGGACGACCAGCAGCCACCGCCCGTGGTCGCCGGCCGGCAAGTACCCGGTCGCCAGCAGGCGGGCCTGTCCCCGGGGGACCGGTCGAGCGGGGCGTCATGAGCGGTCGGGCAGCCCGGGCAACTCACCGGTCTGCACCAGGCGCGCAGCGACGTCGCACACCTCGGTGTTCGTCTGCTAGGAGATTCGAGTCAAGGTCGGGAACGCCTGATCGGCGGCCAGCCGCAACCGCTCCATCATCATGTTCTTGCTCGGTCACCGCACGCGACGCAGTCTGCAGGTTCTGGGCCCGCTCCCATTCGCTCGGGTAGGCGGAAACCGACAGCGAGCCCAAGCACCCCTGCTCGACGGTGTGCGCACCGCTTGTCGTCGCGACACGCGTCACGTACGTTGCGCGCAGGGTTCAACAGCCAGAGCCCGGGCAGATCGCCCGCTTGAGTGCACCATTCAGACCGACGCTGCCGGCGTGCACATCGCTGGACTCGCCGCCCGGGAGCTTGCAGGTGCCAGTTCGCCCTCCGTCACGGCCCGTTCTCACAAGGCGTCAGCCCCCCGGTGAACTCTTCGTGAGCATCGACCTGGTCGCCGGCCGCATCTCCCTCGGCGGAGAACTCAATCGGCACACCGTTCACCACCTGCTTGACGCAGCGCGCACCCTGAGCGCGGTCCCGCATCCGCGATGGGTCATCGAGGCCGACGACATTCGATCCTGCGACTCGACCGGGCTGAGGGCGCTCAGCGCGTGCTATCGCAAGGCGCTCAGGCACGGCGCGACGATGAGCATCACGGGGCCCAGTCCTGCGTTGCGCCGCGCGCTGGCCTCCCTCCGGCTGGACCACCACCTCATGGACGGCGGCGACGCCGCGGCGGCCAAGGTGATCGTCCCCACGACCTATCCCCTCGCCAAGGTGTACGAGATCGCAGCGGTGCCATCGCCGGCCCCAGTGCCGCTCTCGTGACCGGTCTTGTGTCAGGCGTGGTGTTGGTCGACGCGCATTGAGGTGGGGTGAGGGCCCACCTGAGGAGACGCTGCGCGACGCCGGTCCCGGGCAGAAGGTGCCGTTCACCGTTGCCCACTCCGAGGGCGGCAACAGTGACATCACGGTCGGGATCAAATGCGTCGGCGGCTGGCCTCAGGGATTGGCGGCCAAGAACAAGAACGCGGCGCACAGCACCAGGTGAACGGCAGCCTGCAGCAGGGTCGACCGTCCGGGCATGACGGTGAGGACGCCGACCGCTGCAGTGAGCACCAGCAACGCAATCTGCAGCGGACCCAGGCCGAGCAGCAACGGTCCGGGCAGCCAGAAGGACGCCACCGCAATCGTCGGGATCGTCAAGCCGATGCTGGCCATCGCCGAACCCAGCGCCAGGTTCAGGCTGATCTGCACACGGTCACGGCGGGCGTTGCGCACCGCGGCCAGGGTCTCGGGCAGCAGCACGAGCACGGCGATGATGACGCCGACGAATGAGGCCGGAAGCCCGGCACCGGTCACGGCTTCTTCGATGGTCTTCGACTCCACCTTCGCCAGCCCGACCACGCCGATCAGGGCTGCCATGAGTAGCAGCAGGCTGGTCAGGGCCGACCGGGTCGAGGGCGGCGCGGCATGCTCACCGGCGCGACGTCGCCGATGAGCGCTGCGAAACTCGTCGGAGTCCTCATCGCGGGGCGGCAGGAAGTAGTCCCGGTGGCGGATGTTCTGCACGAACACGAACAGCCCGTACAGGGCTAGCGACACGACGGCGGCGAACACTAACTGGGCCGGGGTGAACGTCGGGCCGGGCGCGCTGATCGTGAAGGTTGGCAGCACCAGACACAACGCGGCCAGGGTGAGCACGGTGGCCAGCGCTGCGCCGGTGCCTTCTGCGTTGAACCGCGCGACCCCGTGGCGCAGCGCGCCGATCAGCAAGGCCAGCCCGACGATCCCGTTGCAGGTGAGCATCACGGCGGCGAAGACGGTGTCGCGGGCCAGCGAATCGGTTCCCGGCCCGCCGGAAAGCATCACACTGACGATCAGTCCGACTTCGATGATCGTGACCGCCACGGCCAGGATGAGCGACCCGAACGGCTCACCCACCCGCAGGGCGACCATCTCGGCGTGGTGCACCGCTGCCAGGACCGAACCGGCCAGCAGGCAGGCCACCGCCACCTGCGCCAGCGGCGACAGGTGCGGCCGCCCCCAGACGGCAGCCAGCATGCCGACGGCCAGCAGGGGAACGACGACGGTCGCCCAGCGTGCGAGCCGGGCGGGCAGGCCAGCCGCGGGGGAGGCGGCTGGGGTACCCGCCGTGGGCATGGTGGTGGCCGGGGGCTCATCCGTTCCGACTGCTGGTGGCGTCGTGCTGCGGCGCACCTTCGGTCCTCCCTCCACAGGTCGCTACCTCGACGCGCAAGTGACTAGGCGGCTTCCCGTTCCGATCGCTCGGTCGGATCGCCGGGCCGCCAGCCGGCGCGTCAGAAGTCGATGATCGGTTCGCGGGGCAGCGGCTCGGGCGCCGGCGCCACAATGGCCGTCACGGTGACCTCACCGGCTCGGGCGAACGTCAACGTCACCGGCATCGACTGTGCGGCATCGATCGTCCTGGTCAGCCCGGTCAGCACCACCGAGGGACCACCGCTCATGCCCAGGTACACCGCTTCGTCGGCCGGCAGCGGGATGTTCGCCGTGCCGGTCGCACCTGTCGGCGGCGCGGTCACCGGCTCGGCCTCCCCGCGTCGCGCCGCGATCAGCGTGTCGGAGGCGACAGGCGGAACGGTCGCGGTCGCGGCGGGCGCTCCGGTGACGGTGACGCCGGTGAAGAAGTCGCCGGTGATGGACAGCAGCTCATCGTCCTGGCGGCCACTGTTCACGATCGCCATGCTCAGCTCGGCCTGGTCACCGGGTCGGTAGATGCCCTCCGGGGGATAGGCCAGTTGCACGGCGCGAATGGTCACATCGCCGACAGAACCGAAGCCGCCGGTCTTGTCCCGTTCCTGTGTCGCAGTTTGCGTCACCTGACCGGCGCTGCACGCGCTGGCCATCATCAGCAGCGGCAGAAAAAGTGCGAGAATAACCTTTCGAACGGTGCGGCTCACAATGGTTCACCCCTTCCGGCCTGCGGTACGCAGAAAAGGTATGGGGAATCAGCGGGGCCAGGAGTCCGGGCCCGGTGGCGCGCCGGAACGCGCTGGCCCCGCTCGACCGTGGTCGGCCGGCCGCTTCACGCGACCCGGTGGTCGACCAGGCGCGCGATGCGGTCCGCGACCGGCGGATGGGTCATGAACAGCACCGACAGCGACCGCCGGCTGCCGCGCAGCGGATTCACCAGATACTTCGAGGACTGCGACGGCTCCACCGACATCGGCACGTACCGGGCAGCATGGTCGATCTTGGCCAGGGCGCTGGCCAGCGCCTGTCCGTCGCCGAGCAGGGCCGCGCCGGTGCGGTCGGCCTCGTACTCCCGGCTACGCGACAGCGCCAGCTGCAGCAGCGCAGCCGCGATCGGAGCGACCAGCGCGGTGACCAGCATCGCCAGCGGCCCGGGATCCTCCTCGTCGTCGGAGGAGCCAAAGAACGGCAGCCAGCCGATCACGTTCGCCAGAAAGCTGATCCCGGTCGCCAGCGCCGCGGCCACCGAAGTCAGCAGGATGTCCCGATTGCCGACATGCGCCAGTTCATGCGCCAGCACTGCCTTGAGCTCGCGCGGGGTCAGCAGATCCAGCAGGCCCTGGGTGACCGCGACCGCCGCGTGCCGCGGATTGCGACCGGTTGCGAAGGCGTTGGGCTGCCGGTCCGGGGTGACATACAGCTTCGGCATCGGCAGCCCGGCCTCGACGGCCAGCTCCTGCACGATGCGGTGGTAGGCCGGCAGCTCGCGGTCACTGACGGGCACCGCCCGGGCGGCCAGCAGCGCCAGCCGGTCGGAGAACCAGTACGAGCCGCCCACCGCGGCCAGGCCGGCGACGAGTCCGATCGTCGTGCCGACGTTGCCGAACAGCGAGCCGAGGCCGACCAGCAGCCCGCCCAGCGCGGCCAGCAGGACGGCCGTCTTGACACCGTTCCAGCCGACGCGCGCGGTCGAGAAGTACGAACGGCGGCGAGACGGTGGGGAGAAAGAGAGCTGGCCGCGCTCGTTCCTGTCGTGCGGCCAGGTCCTTCGGGGCGCGAACTCCGAGTAAGGCAGGGAGTCGCGCAGTGCTGGGGCCATCAGATCCTCCTCTCACGCGAAAGCCCAAGCACCGCCGCGCTCGCGACAGTGCACATCCTGCATTGCTAGAGACGTCGACAGTTATTGGCTTGTTCCCGGTCGTCAGCCCCTCAGTGATGGTTAGCGCCGTGGAATAAAGCTGCCCGTAATCGGGTATACCGGCTTCTTCCGGCCATTCCTATCAGCTGGAAAGTCGCGTTCGTGAACGAGGCAGAGCACAGCCGCACCTATGCGCGCCGTGCGCGTGGTGTCGCTCCCCGCGGGCGGTCGCTCAGGGCCGCTTCTGCGCCCGCGGGAGCGCGCGGGCGGCGGAGCCGTCCAACCACCAGCGAGTTGTGCTGACCCCGTGCACGCCCGCCGCGGGCAGCAACCGTGCATCGGCGCCGGACAGGGCAGCGGTCACTGCCGCCGCCTTGTCCTGTCCGGCGACAACCAGCCACACCTCGGCAGCGGTGTTGATGGCCGACAACGTCATGCTCAGGCGGGTCGGCGGAGGCTTCGGGCAGTTCCGCACCGCCACCACGAGCCGGTCGTCGGCCAGGACCGTCGGGCCGGGAAAGATCGAGGCCACATGTCCCTCGGCGCCCACGCCCAGCAGCAGCACGTCGAAGCGGGGCAGCCGTTGTCCCGGCGCAGCCGCGGCAGCCAGCCGCCCGGCGTACCACGCGGCGGCGTCCTCCGGCCGGGCAAACCCGCTGTCGGAGGCGGGCATCGGGTGCACCCGGTCCGCCGGCACGCCGATCGGATCCAGCAGCGCCCGGCGGGCCTGCAGGTCGTTGCGTTGCCGGTCGTCGGCGGGCACGAACCGCTCATCGCTCCACCACACCTCCACCGCCGACCAATCGACCGGCCGGTGATCAGCAGGGGGCAGGGTGGCGACCCGAGCCAAGACGGCGGTGCCGATGCCGCCACCGGTGAGCACCAACGACGCGGTGCCGTGCACCGACTGTGCCGCGGCCAGCCGGGCGGTCAACGCCGACGCGACCGCCCGCGCCAACTGGTCCGGATCGGCCAGAGTAAGGACGTGCGGCCGTGTCCGGCCGCCCGGCCCGGTTTCGCTCGGCGCTCGGCCGGGATGGGACGGGCTCATCGACGCACGAGCTCGGGCTCACCCGGATCGCGATCGGTGGCGGTCCCACCACCGGCCGCCGCCGGGTCTGAAGTGGTCGCTTCGTCACCACTCCCGCGGTTCCGTTCATGCTGTCCGGGTGTTCCCTTGCCCCTGGTCGCCGGCTGCGTCGGGTCCACCCAGATGTGCTGGCGGGTCCGGGGCCGGCCGGCCAGGCCGGTGCGGCCGGTGGCGGTCTCCAGGGCCTGGCCGTAGGGCTCGTCCGGATCCAGCCGGCGCAGCTCTTCACCGAGCAGGTCGCCCAGACCGCGCTCGGGCAGGGGCACGGTCGTGTCCGCTCGGCCGGGCTGGACGATGACCGCTCGGCCGGGCCGGTCGGCCGAGACGCGGATCTCCTCGTCACGGTCCAGGTGCAGCGTGACCGCGGTGAGGCCGCTGGATCCGGCGGGTCGGCCGCTGCTGACCACGTCGATCGCGCAGCCGCACCGCCATCGCAGCCAGCCGGCGACCAGCGCGGCGGTGGCGTTGCGCGGATCACCCTCGATGCGGCCTCCGCGCAGCCGCAGCGGCTCCGCGCTCCGGGCGGCGGCTGCGTCCAGCGTGGAGGTGAGGATCGACCGCCACAGGGTGCTGCGGGTCCAGGCCAGATCGGTATCGCCGGGAGCATAGTCGTCGGCGCGTGTCCAGAGGGCGGCCAACGGATCGTCGGCCAGCGCGCAGTCGGTGATCCGTCGGTCGGCAAGGACGGCGAGCGCGTCGGTGGCCAGCATCTCCGGCGGCGGGGCATGCCACCACGTCACCACCGGCACGTCCGCGGCCAGCAGCGGAACGACCACCGACTCGGCGTGCAGACCCAGGCGCCCGTACATCCGCATCACCACGGCCTCAGCGGGCCCGAGTCGGCCTCCCACCAGCACCTCGGCGTCCAGCCGCGGCGGGGCGTCGACCTGCCGGCGCACGACCAGCAGGATTCGGCAGGGGTGTTGCGCGGCTGCGGTCGCCGCGGCTTCCTCGGCCTCTGCCACGTTGGCTTCGTCGGCAATGACGATCAACGTCAGTGCGAGACCAGAGATCGCGGCGCCGCCGGTGTGCCGTTGCCGGGCCAGTTCGTTCACGATGGCCGTGCCCGTGGTGTCCCACAGCGTCGTCATCGCGTCTCCCGTTCGAGATCAGCATTGTTCGACGGAGCAGGTGCCCGAGGCTGTGCGCCTGCAGGCGACACGGGTGTTTCCGGCTCGGCCCGATTTCATGCGCGGTCGAACAAAGGGCTGCGCCGGCCAGAGTGCCGTCCCAGACCGCTGGGTGCCCGACTCGGACCGCCGCGGGCCACGCCGAATCGGTTCGAAGGCGTCTTGGCTGCGCGGGGTTGGTCGTGCGGCCGCCGCGGTCGCGGCGACAAGTGCACCCTCGGGCGAGGCCCTTCTGCCTGTCTGTCGTTGCCCTGGTCGCCGAGCAGCGGCGGCATGACCGGCACGGTCGCCGGGCGCACCTGGCGACGGCCGACGCCGTCGAGGCGCCACGGGCGGGAGGGCGCTGTTGGTTTGTATCGCCGGTCCTGTCGCAGGGCCAACGCTTCGTACTCGACGGTGACGTGATCACCGTGTGTCGGCATGCCGGCAGCGACATCCTGCTCGACGATGTGACTGGCACTTTCATCACGCGGAGGTCTATGGCGACGCCGTTGGGTCCGCCATCACGACGTCGGCAGCCTCAACGGCACCTCCGTCAATCGCCGTTCGGTGCACATCGCCAGGCGTGGCTGCGGTAGCCAGGTGCAGATCGGTGTCTTCCGGTTCCTCCACGTCACCTCTCCTGATAGGGATCAGCCGGCAGGCGGTAGACCGGCACACTTCGGGACGGGCGATGCTCGATGAGTCATGGGCCAGCACCCACCTCAGGTCACGGCGGGGTGAACTTGGGCAGAGGGGACAGTTTCGGCCTGCGGTTGGGGTGCGTTCTCCACCGGCCCATGGGCCGGGGCATCACAACGTGGGGATCCTCCGCGCTGGCAGCCGTCGGGTGGCACCAGGACGATGTCAGCTGCTCGGGCTCAGGCGCGGTCACCCTGGCTGGGCCTGTCGGGTCCAGCCAGGCCGTCTCAGCTCGGTGGGGGAGAGCCCGGTGGGCGAGTGAGCAGCGGTCTCGGTGGCGAGACGGTGAGCGAGAAGAGGAGGACAGGTGAGCGACGTCGTGCAGTGGGGCGCGACTCTGAGGGATCTGCTGGTCGATGGGCACGACGCCCGGCCGATGCGGATTCTGACTGTGCCGGGTGTCGAGTACGTGGGCACCGTGCTCCACCTCGGCAGTGACCACGTGGTGTTGAAGACCGAGTTCCATGTGGTGACGATCGTTCTGGCACACATCGTCAGCGCGCAGCTGGACTTGCCGTGAGCGCGTTCGTCGAGATGGGTGCAACCGCCTCAGCCCGACGCGGTTCGGCAGCTTGTCGGGCGCCGAGGTAGCCGATTCGGCGCTGCCTTCTACCAGCGGCGGCCGTGCCAGCCGACATGGTGGCGTGTTGAGCGAAACCCGGAGGGTGCCGAGTGCCGCTCTGCCCCAGTCGCGGCGCGTTTCGGCAGGATGCGGATGGGCCATCCCGCGAAGGTCTCGTGACCTTGGCGGAGGAACACAATGGGTCGGGATGTCGGTCCACTGCTCGTCGTCTTAGGGCTCTCGGTGGCTGTGGTTGGCCTGTTGGCGTGGAGCGGCGGGCTCACCTGGTTCGGACGCCTGCCGGGAGACATCCGGATCGAACGCGAAAACGTGCGCGTGCACATCCCAGTGGTCTCGATGCTCATCCTCTCGGTGGTCGCCAGCGTCTTGCTGTCCTTGTTCCGACGATGAGCGGCACAGTCGGGCTGACCTGCGCTGGGCCTCGCCTCACCCGAGCAGAAGCCTGCGCTCCGCTGACCTCGACAGATGCTGCGAGGCGGGGATACCCGCTCGCGGGTGATCTTGGATACCCTGCGCGGTGAGGAGCCAACACAACAGGGCGGGCACGACGTCCGCGCGGCGCAGTACCGGGTCACCTGACCGGCGCATGCCCCTGTGAGGCGTGCACTGGGAGGTCCAGGCGTGCAGTCCCCGGTTCGGCTCGCCGCCCACCATCACGAGGAGCCGCTGGCAACGCAGCTAGATGTCAGTGTGGACACCAGCCGCGGCTCTATCACCTTGGTCGGCGAGCTGGACCGCCAGACCGCCCGTCAGCTGCTGGACGGAGCCCGGGCCTTGGCTGCTGCCGGACTGAGCCACTGGGTGGTCGACGCCCGGGGGTTGCACTTCTGCGATGCCAGCGGGTTGCGGGCCATCAGTGTGACCTACCGCAGGGCGCTCCGGAACGGTGCGACGATGACCGTGGTGGGTGCAGGCCGGTGGCTGCGCAGGGCGCTGGCCACGATTCGGCTGCATCACCATGTGTTCGCCGATGCCGGCCGGGCATGGGGCGCACCTGTCGACAGCCATGTGCCGGTGGCGAGTGATGTGCCGGCGGCCTACCCCCTGGCCAAGTGCTACACCCTCTGACGGTCGGCCGCGCCGCTGAAGGCTGCCCGCTCGCGCGGTCTCGTGCCCTCCCTGCCCCTACCGGGCGCCGTCGCGGCAGGGAGCGACTGAGCGGCAGAACGGGCACCTGTGGTGGAAGCCGCTCGGCGACCGTGTCCTACGTTGGCCAAGATGTGCGCCACGTCGGGCCCATCCGTCTGCGAAGTCATCCGATCCTCGACCGGTTCCGCAGCGATGTTGGCTGAGAAGGAGAACGCGCGCGCTGGATCGTCGGCAACCAGGCGCAGCGCCTCATCCAGTTGATTGGTCAGCAGGCGCAGGAACTCCCGCACGCCTTCCTGCCGGCCGAGCAGCAGCTCCAGCCGTTGCTCGGCGTCGGCTACTCGCGCGGCTGCCTGTGCCTCGGCGGCCTCACGAGCTTCGCGCGACCGCTCCTCCTCGGCAGCCAACTGCTGCGCCGCCGCAGCCGCGACACGAGCCCGGTCCTGCGCTGCCTGCTCATCGAGTCGCTGTCGTTCGGCGGCCGCCTGCTGCCGGACGCGCTCGGCGTTGACCAGCGCACGCTCCATCGAGGCCTTGGCGTCGGCCCGGAGGCGTTCGGCTTCGTCGAAGCGGGTGGCTGCCTCCGCTTCCAGTTGCTGCGCCCGTCGCTTAATCAGGTCCGCTTCGACGTGGGCCTGCGCGACAATGTCGGCGGCCTCGGCCGCCCCGGCAGCCCGAGCGGCGTCGGCCTCCTCCGCCGCCAAGCGCAGCATCTCGGCGACCCGGTCGGAAAGCGCGGTCAGCTCCCGGCTCTGTGGGGACTGCGCCAGCACCTGCTGAGCGCGCTGCAGTTCCGCCTCGCGGCTGCCCAGTCGCTTCACAAGCTCGCTGATCGCGCGACGGGAGGCGAGCAACTCGTGCTCCGCCCACGCGACGTAGTTGTCCACCTGCAACCGGTCGTATCCGCGCAGCGCCGAGGTGAAGGCAGGACCGGATTCGAGCATCGACCGCAGGTCGCCCGACAGGTTCGGTCGACCTCGCTGCGACGACGGTGACGGCGCTGCTGAGACCGACGCCTGGACCTCGACGGGCGTGACTTGTTCCTGCTGCACGGTCATCGACGCTCTCCACGGGCTTCGCCAACATGATCTTTGCCGAGCGGATCGGAGTGTAAAGTCGCTGCTCAAGGCGCACCGGATGAGGCGGCAGCTTTGGCATTGCCCGGCCGGGGTGCCGGCAACCGCAGCGTGATCGGTCCCACAGCTACTGGTTCGCGACCGCACCCACGACACATGGTGCGACCGCAACTGAGCCGCTGCGGGCCGGTCGAGTTGCTCAGCTCGCCGCTCGGCTGCTAGATCAACAGCTGTGGGTGAGCGGCGTGCCCTGTCGCTGCCGGCTCACCCAAGCCCCCCTCGGACAGTGCCGTCCGTCTTCTGGTTCAGAAGTCCTTCGCGGAGGATCCCTGTGCTGGTTGACCTGGAGAAGCAGTCTCCCGACCTTTGGGCCCGCTCCATGCGACGGAGCGTCGCCTCCGACTGCCATGTCCCGCCGCTGCGGGTCGCGCTGGTGGCCCCGCCCTACTTCGAGGTTCCGCCGGGCGGCTATGGCGGCGTGGAAGCCGTGGTGGCCGACCTGGCCGACGCGCTGGCCGCTCAGGGCCACCACGTCACCCTGCTGGGCGCCGGTCGCTCGACGACCCGGGCGGAGTTCGTGCCGCTGTGGCCGGAGCCGGTGCCGCAGCGCCTGGGAGAGCCGACGCCGGAGATCGTGCACGCCGCCGCGGCCCGCAACGCTCTCCTGCAGCTGGCCGACGCCGGCGAGCTCGACGTCGTGCACGACCACACGCTGGCCGGCCCGCTCAACGCGGCCGTGCTCCGGCGGCGCGGCATCCCCACGGTGCTCACCGTGCACGGCCCGGTCGATGCGGACATGCACCGCTACTACCGCGACCTCGGCGCCGACGTCGGACTGATCGGCATCAGCCACCGGCAGCGCGAGCTGGCACCAGACCTGAACTGGCTCGGCGTGGTGCACAACGCCCTGCGGCCGGAGGACTGGCCCTTCCGCGCCGAGAAGGGTGACTACGCACTGTTTCTCGGCCGGTTCCACCCGCAGAAGGCGCCGCACCTGGCGCTGGACGCCGCGCATGCGGCGGGTGTGCCGCTGGTGCTCGCCGGCAAGTGCAGCGAGCCGGTCGAGCAGGAGTATTTCGATCGTGAGGTGCGGCCCCGGCTGCGCAGCAGCGACCGGCTGATGGGTGTGGCCGACGCAAAGACGAAGCGGGAGCTGCTCGCTCATGCCCGTTGCCTGCTCTTCCCCATCCAGTGGGAGGAGCCCTTCGGCATGGTCATGATCGAGGCGATGGTCTGCGGCACGCCCGTGGTCGCCCTCCGCGGCGGCGCGGTCGCCGAGGTGGTCACCGACGGCGTCACGGGCCTCGTCTGCGACCACCCCGACCAGTTGCCCGCTGCGCTGGCCGCGGTAACCGGCCTGAACCCGCACGACTGCCGGGCCAGCGTGATCGAGCGGTTCTCCGCCGACCGGATGGCCGAGGGCTATGTCGCCGCCTACCGGCAGGCCATCACTGCACAGACCCAGAAGGCGACCGGTTACCGGCCCACCCTGGCCGCTGACACCTTCCTCGCCGAGGTGGGCTGACATGACCGCGCCGCTGAACGCCGCTGAACCCGTGGTCGTCTCGGCCGGCAGCGGACTGGTCACCCTGGTCGACGGCGCCACGTTCTGCCTGTCCGAGGCCACCGGGGACGTCATCCCCGGTGGCGCGCAGGGGCTGTACTTCCGCGACGCTCGCGTGTTGTCCCGATTCGAGCTCCGCCTCGACGGCGCACCGCCGTCCCCGCTGTCAGTGCTGAGCCAGGAGGCCTACAGCGCCCGGTTCCTGCTGCGCCGGCCGCCCGTTCCCGGTCGGGCCGACAGCACCCTGCTGCTGGTTCGGGAGCGGCTGGTGGCCGACGGCCTCCGCGAGGCCCTGACCGTGGAAAACCTGGGGACGGAGGCCACGACGGCCAGCCTGTCGCTATGGGTGACTGCCGACTTCGCCGACCTCTTCGCGGTGAAGGAGGGCCGACCCGGCCCGGGGGAGGGGAACGTCCAAGTCGACCACGACTCTCTCGTCCTGACCTCGCCCGATGGCGACCGCGGACTTCTGCTTGCCGCTACCGAAAACCCCATCGTCACCCCCGCAGGCTTCACCTGGCGGGTGGTCGTGCCACCACGCGCCACCTGGTCGGCCGAGGTCACCGCACAACCGATGCTCGACGGCCGCGTACTGCAGCCCAGGGCAAACCGCGGAGAAGGAGTCGAGACCAGCCGACCGGCCCAGCAGCTGCGCCGGTGGCGCCAGACCAGCACGACGATCACCGCCGACCATCCGGTGCTCGCCGAGACGCTGCGGCGCACCGAAGACGACCTCGGTGTCCTCCAGATCCACGACCTGCCCGGCGACCAACCCGTGGTCGCAGCCGGCGCGCCGTGGTTCATGACGCTGTTCGGCCGCGACAGCCTGCTCAGCAGCTACATGGCGCTGCCACTGGAGACATCGCTGGCGCAGGGGACCCTGCAGACGCTTGCCCGGTTGCAGGGCCGACGGGTCGATCCCCACACCGAGGAAGAACCCGGGCGCATCCTGCACGAGCTGCGGCTGGGCCCCGACCGGGACACCGCCCTGGGCGGCAGCCACTACTACGGCACCGTCGACGCCACGCCACTGTTCGTCGTGCTCCTGGCCGAGGCCTGGCGGTGGGGCATTCCGGAACAGGTCGTCCGTGAGCTCCTGCCGGCCGCCGACGCCGCCTTGGAGTGGATGGACCACCACGGCGACCGCGACGGTGACGGATTCCTGGAGTACCAGCGAGCGACCGACCGCGGCCTGGTCAACCAGGGCTGGAAGGACAGCTTCGACGGCATCAACGACGCCGCCGGACACCTCGGCGCCGCGCCGATCGCGCTGTGCGAGGTCCAGGGATACGCCTACGCCGCGCGGCTGGCCCGCGCCCAGCTCGCCGAGGCCTTCGGCGACCCCGACACCGCCCAGCGCCTGCGGGACCGCGCCGCCGAGCTGCGCACCGCCTTCGCCGAGAGGTTCTGGCTGCCCGACCGGGGCTGGTTCGCCGTGGCCTTGGACCGCGACAAGCGGCCGGTGGATGCGCTGACCAGCAACGTCGGCCACTGTCTGTGGAGCGGCATCGTCACCGATGAGCACGCCGCGGCGCTCATCGAGCGGCTGGCCGACTCTCGCATGGACACCGGCTACGGGCTGCGCACGCTGGCCGCGGACATGGGCGCCTACAACCCGATGAGTTATCACAACGGCTCGGTGTGGCCGCATGACACCGCGATCGCCGTGGCCGGCCTCATCCGGTACGCCCACCTGCCCGGAGCCGTGGAGCTGGCCCACCGGTTGGCCAACGGGCTCCTCGATGCGGCCGCGGCGTTCGGCGGGCGGCTGCCGGAACTGTTCTGCGGCTTCGCCCGGCACAGGTTCGGCCAGCCGGTGCCGTACCCGACGTCGTGCTCGCCGCAGGCCTGGGCCAGTGCTGCGCCGCTGCTCCTGGTCCGGGCGCTGCTGGGCGTCGAGCTGGACGTGCCGTCCCGCACGCTGACGCTGCAGCCCCGGCTCCCGGCCACCTGGGGGCACGTCGTGCTCAACGGGCTGGCGGTGGGTTGCGCTCAGGTACGCATCGACGCGGCTCAGGACTCGGCCATGGTGGATGGTCTGCCGGACGAGTGGGTGCTCAAGGGGGCTGCCGCCACGGCCGACCAGTGACACGACCGCGCCGCTGCAGCCCTGCGGACGGTGGCGCGAGGCAATCGGGCCGAAAGCGATCAGGCCCACAGATGGAGACCTGGCAGTCGCGAGCCCGCGCCGGTCTGGTTGAGGTCGATGTCGGACACGAGGAGGGACCGCCGAGCACTCGGCGGTCCCTCGTCACCACCCAGGGGCTGTCCCCGCGGCACCGCTGCACCCCCTACGGGGTGACCCTCTCCGCACGAGCGCCGCTGGAGCGGCGACCCGTTCACCGGCGGTGGCTGCGGGGATTAGCCCGCCCCACCTCCTACGAGGTGGACGCACGCACGAACAAGGCTGCCTGCCGCTCTATTCCCGGCACCGGCGGAACTGTCGGCGGAGTACGGCACCGTCTGGACATGTCGACGCCGACGGGAGCCCGCCACCCCTCCGACCTCGTCGCCACTGCGCTGCTGTGGGACCTGGACAACGTCGCCGTCCCCCTCGCCGAGATGAACTCCTTCGCGCGGACGCTCGGTGCCCTGGTGCCGCCCACGGCGCCGAAGGTGGCGGCCGCGAACTGGCGCGCGTTCCGCCTGTACGGCGACGTCCTGCGCGCGCACGGCATTCGAGTTCTCTCCGGAGGCCGCGATCCCGCCGGCGCCGACGGAGTGCTGCTGCGCCAGGCCAAGCGGCTGCGCAGCGGCGGAGCCACACGATTCCTCGTCGCCAGCAACGACCGGGTCTTCGCCCGGCTCGCAACCCGCGCCGAGGTGCACGTGGTCACGCGCACCGGCGACCTGGTCAGCGGACGGCTGCGAGCCGTCGCTCGCAGCGTCACGGTGCTGGCGCGCGAGGAGGACGGATGCTGGACCGCCTTGCCGGCGGCCTGACCGCCCACGATCCGGTGCCGGGGTGACGAAGCGCTGATGGTGCCCGCAGCGCGCAGGAGCACGCGGGCAGGTCGCGGGGTCCGGTCCGGATGGGGGCGAGCGGGCTGCAGCGTCAAGGACTGGGGTCGTCGCCGCGCGGCAGTGGGCGGGGGAGCCAGCGACGGCGTGGACCGACCGGAGCGCGTGAGGGATCCGGCTGCCGCGTCCGAACGCCGGACCGAGGCCAATGCAGACCGTGCGGCCGGAAACCTGACGCCCGCCGGATCCGATGTTTGAGCTTTCATCCACATCGGTAGCTGAAGTACCACCAACGGATGGGGAAGCGAACAACCAGAAGGGAGCCGACCATGACCACCGTTTCCCCCAACACCGGCGCCGCGACCGGCCGCCTGCTGACGCTGGCCCGCTTCGGTACCTACGCCGAGGCCCAGCGGCTGGTGGACCGGCTGTCGGACGCGAAGTTCCCCGTCGAACGCACCCGAATCGTCGGCAACGGCATTCGCACCGTGGAGACGGTCACCGGGCGGATGACCACCGGCCGAGCCGCCCTCTACGGCGCCGGCAGCGGCGCATGGCTGGGCCTGTTCATCGCGCTGCTGTTCGCGATCTTCACGATCGGCCCGGTGTGGTGGGGCGTTCTGCTCACCACCGTCCTCATCGGCGCGGTCTTCGGCGCGGTCCTCGGTGCAGTGGGGCACGCGCTCACGGGCGGAGCACGCGACTTCGCCAGCGTGACCGGCATCGAAGCCGACGAGTACGAGGTCCAGGTCGACGCCGCCTACTACGACGAAGCGATGCGTCTGGCCGAGACGGCCTGATTCTGACCGCAGCGGAGTCGCTGGCCGAACACGGACCGGCGGCTCCGCACACACACCAAGCCCTCCGCGGTGGACGCGGACAGCCGACAACCGACGCCGCTGCGGCCCCCGGTCGATCACCCGACGGTGATCCGTCCGCCTACGTGGTCCGCGCGCGGCTCCCGTCCGTCGCACGTGAGCGCCGGCGCACCCGAGCCTGTGTCCCGGGCCAGGCAGCGCCGGCGTGGCACCCGGGTGCAGTCGCAGCGCCGGCCGTCGGCCGGGGCATCACCGGCGCAGCGGTATCCGAGGGCATTCCGAGGTGAGGCGAAGGAGCGTGGACACGGTGCGGGTTGTCTTGTTAGGGCCGCCGGGGGCAGGCAAGGGCACCCAGGCGCGGCAGATCGCCGACCGGCTGGGCGTTCCGGCGATCTCAACCGGGCAGATCTTCCGCACCCATGTCGCCGAGCAGACCGACCTGGGCCGACGGGTCAGGCCCTACCTCGATGCGGGAGAGTTCGTGCCCGACGAGGTCACCATCGCCACGGTCGAAGACCGACTCACCCGACCGGACGCCCGCGCCGGATTCGTGCTCGACGGGTTCCCGCGCACCGTCCGGCAGGGCAACGCCCTGCGCACGATCCTGACCGGAATGCAGACCCGACTGGACTGCGCGCTGGAGCTCGTCGTCGAGGAGGAGGAAGTCATCCGCCGGCTGGCCAACCGGCGGGTGACGGGTGATACCGCCGGAGGGCGACGTCCGAACGACCAGCCCGACACCATCCGGCACCGGCTGACCGTCTATCGCGAGCAGACGGCTCCGCTCACCGAGTACTACGAAGCCGAAGGAGTCTTGGTACGCATCGACGCCTCGGGTCCGGTCGATCAGGTCACGCAGCGGGTCATGACCGCGCTGCAGACCGCCGCGTCCCGCCGCTCACCGTGACCGCCAGGCCCAGCACGCCGGACGCCCGTCGGCTCCGCGGCCGTACCCACCGCGAGGCGACCGCCGCCGATCTCTGATTCATGACGGCCACGCCGGCGCGGCCCGAGCGACGAGTCGCGCAAAACCATTCAACACCGGAATCGACCGGGGGACGAGGCTCAACGCAGCTGTGCCGGCCACGAATGGCGAGGGTGCAGGGCGTCCGGCTGGCGAGGGTGCAGGGCGTCCGGCTGGCGAGGGTGCAGGGCGTCCGGCGTGTCGGCACTGCGCCGACGGGCTGCCCCGCACAGGGTGGACCCGTGGACCGAACCGTCCTGCTGGTGGACGCAGGCAACCTGCTGGCAGCAGGCGGCAACCTGACCGTGGCGAACAACCGCCGCCACGACCTCGACATCCGCGTCGGGCCACTGCTCAGCGCGCTGACCGCACTCGTCGCGGAGCACGCGCGGCTGCCGCTGCTGCGCACGTACTGGTACGACGCCAGCCGCGAAGGACGGCTCACCGCCGAGCACGAGGCCGTCCGCGGGCACCCCTACACCAAGCTGCGACTCGGGCGACTCGTCGGAGGCGCGCAGAAAGGCGTGGACGCGCTGATCTACCGCGACCTGACCACCCTGGCTCGGCAGCGCTCCATCGCCAGCGCCTACCTGTTGGCCGGTGACGAGGATCTGCGCGAAGGCGTCGCCGAGGCGCAGTCTCTGGGCGTCCAGGTGATCCTGCTGGCGGTAGAGCCCGCAGGCAACAGCAAGATCTCCGACGCCCTGCTGTGGGAGGTCGACGACGTGCTCGACCTTGACCGCGCCTTCCTCGCACCGTTCTTCACTGCCCGCGGCGTTGGCGCGGAGCCAGCCGCCGGAGCAGTCACCGACTCCACATGACAGGGCACGCGGCCTCCCGGCCGTAGTCGGCCGCAGCTGCCCCATGCGGAGGAGAAGTCGGCGCTGCCGGGTGACCGTGGCTGGGGGCCTGAGCGTGTGACGCAGGTGCCGTCAGCGTACGCGTGGGCCGCACGATCCGGTCGAGACGGCAAACGCACCGGACGGTGTCGCATCTCGACCTAGGCTCTGCTGCGGTCGGGGGGCGAGGACAAAGGCGCCATCCCGCGCGGGAGACGGGGGAGCGGCATGGGCTGGCTTGCGAGGTTGCGTCGAGGCGCGACAGACGCCCACCCGGAGCAGCCGCAGCCGACGGCCCAGCCCCGCCTCCGCATCGATTCCGATCGACCCGGGGAGTACACCGTTCGGCTGGATCTGGCGCTACCGGCCGTCCCACCGCCCCCGCACCGTCCGAAGGGGTCACGCCATCCGGGGCGGTGGATGCCTCACGGCACAGTCACCACGATCGCCGGGCTGCCCGTCCACGGTGGCCTGCTCTACGTCG
Organism: Blastococcus sp. KM273129; assembly: GCF_021698995.1. NCBI lineage: Bacteria > Bacillati > Actinomycetota > Actinomycetes > Geodermatophilales > Geodermatophilaceae > Blastococcus > Blastococcus sp. KM273129. The sequence goes on from NZ_SSXB01000001.1 coordinate 120,780, forward strand.
GATCCGACCTGCCGTCGGTGCGCGGCTATGAGGTCGACCCCTCGCTGATCGACCCAGCGCTGCCGATCGACCTGGTCCGGGCGGACAGCAGCGGGTTGGGCCTCGGCTACTGGCCCTCCTACAGCCACCTCACACCGGCCGAGCGGGGCGGATTTCTGCGCTGGCTCGCCCAGGGCCGCACCCACCCCCAGGCCCCAATCGGGTTCGTCTTCATCTACTTCTACGGGCTGGAGCGACGTCTCCTGCACGACCTGCCAGACGGCGATCCGGAGCGCGTGGTCCTCCTGCAGGAGGTCCGGCGCCTGCTGGACCTGTACGGCGAGAACCACTCCTTCCGCGGCTACGCCACCAATCTGCTGCAGTGGGCGACGCCCCTCGACGGCGGTCGTCGCTACCTGGCACCACCGCCGGCGCCCACGGACTGGGGGTACGAACTCCCGTTCGACGTCTGCATCGGCCTCGGTCAACTGCTCGCCGACGGGCACCCCATCCCGCCCGCCTGGGCTCAAGCCTGGTGGCAACAGCACCCCGAGACGCGCACCCGCGCCCCGGTCAAGCGCTGCCCGGAGCAGTTCGCTGCCGCCTTTGCGACGCTCTACCGCCGCCGCTTCGGTGACGGCCTCGTCGTCAAGGAGAACAAGAAGCGCCTCCAACTGGACTACCGTCCGGCCAGCGCCGGCCTTCCCGGCCACACCAAGGACCTCGGCCTGCCCGACGTCCGCGGCCTGCGGGGCCCCGTCACCAAGTTCGCTGAGATCGCCGAGCAGGCCACTCACGACCTCGACCCCTACAGCCGCTACCTCGGACGCAGCGGCGCCGACCCCGGCTCACCCGCCGCGCTCGCGGTGCTCCCGCCCTACCTCGACGTCGCCCCCAGCCAGAGCACCCAGGACCTGCTCAACTGGGTCCGCGGGACACTCGGCACCGCCGACTGCCGCCGGGTACCGGCGGTGGAGATCATCAGCCGGTGGCCGGCCAGCCGCTCCGATCGGCTGAACAAGGCCGAGACCGAACTGCTCGCCACGCTGCTCGAACGCCACGGCGTCGGCATCGAGCCCGACGTGCGCTTCGGGAGCGCGCCGCCCACCCCGACCGGCGACATCGTCCTGTTCCCGCTCCCCGGCGGAGCCAGCGCACGACCCACCGCCGCGCCCAACCCCGATTACGTGTCGGCCGTCGCGCTCCTACAGCTGGCGGCCGCGGTCGCCGCCGCCGACGGATCGGTCGCCGACGAGGAGACCACCGCCCTGCTCGGCCACCTCAGCCGCGGCCTCGCCCTGAGCGCGACCGAGCAGGCCCGCCTGCACGCGCATCTCCACCTGGTCCTGCGGCGTCCTCCCACCCCGGCGGCCCTGCGCAAACGCGCCGCCACGCTCGACGACGCTCAGCGCCAGCAGGCCGCGCAGCTATTGCTGGCGGTCGCCGCCGCGGACGGAACGATCAGCCCGACCGAGATCGACCAGATCTCCCGCCTGTTCACCGTCCTGGGCTTCGAGGCGACCGATGCCTACGCCCAGATCCACGCCGCGGCGACCACGACCCGCCCGGTCCCGGATCCGCTCACACCGGCACGCACCGCCGGAACCGCGGCCGGGAACTTCGCCCTGCCCCCGCGTCCGCCGGCCACCGTTCCTCGTGGCCGCCATGCCGCCCCCCAACCCGCCGACACCGCAGCGCCGCTCCAGCTCGACCCGCACCTGCTCGCCCGCACCCGCCGCGACAGCGAGCAGGTCGCGGCGCTGCTCGCCGACATCTTCATCGACACCGACCCACCAGCGCACGAGCCTGAAGCGGCGATCGCGGCGGCACAGACCACGACCGTGACGGCCGACCACGGCAGCAGCGCACTGCTCGCCGGGCTCGACGCCCCGCACAGCGAACTGCTCCGGTCGCTCACCGAGCAGACCCAATGGGCCCGTGCCGCATTCGCGGCCCTGTGCAGTGCGCGGCGGCTGCTTCCAGACGGCGCGCTGGACACGCTCAACGAGGCAGCCGTCGAGGCGACCGGAGAACCGGTGTGCGAAGGACACGACCCCATCGAGATCAACAGTTACGCGCTTGAGGAGATGCTTCGGTGACCACCCCCTCGGCCCCCGCCGCCGGCCGGCTGCGTCCACGCGAGCGCGACGCCATCATCAACAGCCTGCGTGCCGGAGTCGTCCCCCGCGCCGGCTTCCAGCACATCCAGGTCGGCCGCGCGGGAGAGGTGAAGGCGCTCGCCGCCGACCTCGACCGGGTCGCCGACGGCGGCTCCCTGATCCGCTTCATCATCGGTGAGTACGGCGCCGGCAAGACCTTCTTCCTCTCGCTCACCAGCTCCATCGCCGCGGAGAAGAAGCTGGTCACCGCCCGCGCCGACCTCACTCCGGACCGACGCCTGCAGTCGACCACCGGCCAGGCTCGGTCGCTGTACGCCGAGCTGATGCGCAACCTCGCCACCCGCGCCGCGCCCGACGGCGGAGCCCTGCCCGCCGTCGTCGAGCGCTTCGTGACCTCGGCCCGCACCGAAGCCGACGCCTCCGGCAGCGACGTCGACCAGGTCATCAGCCGCCGGCTATCCACGTTGTCGGAGATGGTCGGCGGCTACGACTTCGCGCACGTCATCGGCGCCTACTGGCGCGGCTACGACGCCGGCAACGACCAGCTCAAGAGCGACGCGATCCGCTGGCTGCGCGCCGAGTTCACCACCAAGACCGAGGCCCGCGCGGCGCTCGGCGTGCGCACGATCATCGACGACGCGAGCTTCTACGACGCGCTCAAACTCTTGGCCACCTTCGTGCGCCTGGCCGGCTACAGCGGCCTGCTCATCTGCCTCGACGAGATGGTCAACCTCTACAAGCTCGCCCACACGCAGAGCCGCAACAGCAACTACGAGCAGGTGCTGCGCATCGTCAACGACTGCCTGCAGGGACGAGCTCCGGGTCTTGGCGTCTGCTTCGGCGGCACACCCGAGCTGCTCATGGACAGCCGCCGCGGCCTCTACAGCTACGAGGCGCTGCGCAGCCGCCTGGCCGAGAACGCCTTCGCGGTCGGCGGCCTCGTCGACATGTCCAGCCCCGTGCTGCGCCTGGCCAACCTGACCCCCGAAGACCTCTACGTGCTGCTCACCAAGCTGCGGCACGTCTACGCGGCCGGCGACCCGAGCGCCTACCTGCTGCCCGATGATGCCCTGCACGCCTTCATGCAGCACTGCGCCACCCGGGTCGGGGACGCCTACTTCCGCACCCCGCGCACCACCATCCGCGAGTTCCTCAACCTACTCGCGGTCGTGGACCAGAACCCGGACCTGGACTGGCACACCCTCATCGGTCGCGTCGAGCTGCCGGCCGAGTCCAACCCCGACCTGCAGCCGCTGCCCGAACCGACCCCCAGCGCAGGCGATGATGCGTCGGCTGCCGCGCTCGCCTTCGCCTCACCCGAGACGACCGCGACCCTCGGAGCCACTGGTTCGTCTGCGCAGGACGAGCAGGACGACGACCTGGCCACCTTCCGGCTCTGACCCCATGACCACGCTGACCCCATGACGACCGACCGCGGCAGCGTCCGCTCGGCCGCGGCCGGCACGGACAGCCGCGCGTTCGAGCGGCTCCACCCGCATGTGCAGCGCTGGATCTACGACGCCAACTGGACCGGCCTGCGCGACGCCCAAGAACGCGCCATCCCGCTACTGCTGCAGCCAACCGGCGACGTGCTCATCTCCGCCGCCACCGCCGGCGGCAAGACCGAAGCCGCGTTCCTGCCGATCATCAGCAACCTGCTCGACCAGCCGGCACCCGGTCCCGGGTTGCAGGCCCTCTATCTGGCGCCCCTCAAGGCGCTGATCAACGACCAGTACGGCCGGCTAACCGACCTTTGTGACGGCACGGGCCTCGCGGTGCACCGCTGGCACGGCGACGTCGCGGCCGACCGCAAGACCAAGCTGCTCAAGACGCCGTCCGGAGTGCTGCTCACCACCCCGGAGTCGCTGGAGGCGCTCTTCGTGCTCCGCGGCACCAAGGTCCCCGGATTGTTCGCCCAGCTGCGCTACGTCGTGGTAGACGAGCTGCACGCCTTCCTGGGCACCGAACGCGGCGCGCAACTGCGCTCGCTGCTGCATCGGCTGGAGCTGACCGTGCGCCGCCGCATCGCGCGCGTGGGCCTTTCCGCGACCCTCGGCGACATGCGCCTGGCCGCCGCGCAGCTGCGGCCCAGCGCCCCCGACCAGGTCACGCTCATCGAGTCCGCTGCCGGCGGACAAGACCTCCGACTCGCCGTCCGCGGCTACCTCGACAGCGCCCCACGCGCCACCATCGGCCCACAGGATCAGACCGCCGAAAGCTCAGACGAGGAGTCCGGCGACAACGCCACCCTCACCAGCACCCGGCTGATCAGCAGCCACCTGTTCGAGGTGCTGCGCGGCAGCGACAACCTGGTCTTCGCCAACTCCCGCAGCAAGGTCGAGATGTACGCCGACCAGCTGCGCCGCCTCTGCGAACAGGCGCACCTGCCCAACGAGTTCTTCCCCCACCACGGCAGCCTGTCCAAAGAGCTCCGCGAAGACGTCGAAGCAGCGCTCAAGAATCCCGCCCGGCCGGTCACGGCGGTGGCCACCACCACCCTGGAGATGGGCATCGACATCGGCAGCGTCGCCTCGATCGCCCAGATCGGCCCGCCGCCCAGCGTCGCCGGCCTGCGCCAGCGTCTCGGCCGCTCCGGACGCCGCGGCGACCCGGCCACCTTGCGGACCTACATCACCGAACCGGAGATCGACCCCCGCACTCCACTGGCCGACCAGCTGCGCGGAGCCCTAGTACAGGCGACCGCGACGATCGAGCTGCTGCTCGCCGGCTGGTGCGAACCGCCCGACCCGGCGGTGCTGCACACCTCCACCCTCATCCAGCAGCTACTCAGCCTGATCGCCCAGCACGGCGGTGTCACGCCCCTGGATGCCTACCGCGCGCTCTGCGACATCGACGGGCCGTTCCGCGCGACCACCCCCGTCCGGTTCAAGGCCCTCCTGCGCTCACTCGCCGCCCACGAGGTGATCGACCAGAGCCGCGACGGGACCCTGCTGCTCGCCGAAGCGGGGGAGCGAACCGTCAACCACTACAGCTTCTACGCCGCGTTCACCAGCCCCGAGGAGTACCGGCTGCTCACCGGCGGCCGCCAACTCGGCGTTCTGCCCGTCGACTTCCCGCTCTACATCGGCCTCGGCCTAATCTTCGGCGGCCGACGATGGCGCGTCATCGGCATCGACGACCGGCAACGCACCATCGACCTCACCCGGGCCGCCGGCGGCCGACCCCCGACCTTCGGCGGCGATGGCGCGGCGGTGCACGACCACGTCCGCGCCCAAATGCGTGACCTGCTGGCGGACGACCGCGTTCCCGACTTCCTCAACGCCCCGGCCCGCCAGCTCCTCACCGAAGCCCGGGACACCTTCCACCGGCACGGACTAGCCACCCAGAGTCTGCTCGACCGTGGCCCGGCAAGCATCGTGGTGCCGTGGGTCGGCACCCGCACCGGCAACACCCTCACCGTCCTGCTCCGCCACCACGGCATCGAGGCGGTCAACGACGGCCTCACCATCACCTGCGAGCGGCACGACCGCCCCCAACTGCTCGCCGTCCTCACCATGCTGGCCGCGACCGGTCCTGCGGACCCGCTCGCTCTGGCGGCCTCCGTCCAGGGCAAGCAATCCAACAAGTACGACAGGTGGCTTGATGACGCGCTGCTCGACGAGGACTACGCCGCCCGATCCCTCGACACCGTCGGTGCCCACCGGACCGTCGTGCGCCTGCTCAACGAGGCGAACGGTGCCGGGCAGCAGCACGCATGACTCGGGACGCCCACCCGCGTCGGCGCGTCGTGCACCGATGAGCTCTCGCCGCGAACCGTCCGCCGGAACGCAGCAACTCTGGGCCCGCCCAGCGGAGTACCTCCAGCAACCGCGACGGCCCGCCCACGAGGATTCCACAGGTCGAGGACGAGCGGCTCGCCGTCGGCCGCGATGCGCCGGTCAGCGCACCCGGCGACGCAACCGTTTGGGATCGAGGATCAACACCGAGCTGCCCTCCCGGCGGATCCAGCCACGCTCGACGAAGTCGGCCAGCGCCGCTTCCACCGTCTCGCGCGAGGCCCCGACCAAGCCGGCCATGTCCTGCACGCTCAAGTCGAGCTGGATGCGCACCCCTTCAGGAGTCGCGCGACCAAACTTGTCGGCCAGCAACATCAGCGCTCTGGCGAGCCGACCTGGAACGTCGGTGAAGAACAGATCGGGCACCCACGGCCTCGTGCCCCACAGGCGGCGGGCCAGCACGCGCAGAAGCCGCTCGCCGATCTCCGGATGCGACTCGATCCACGGGCGCAGCACCGAATGCGGCACGCGCGCCAGCTGTACGTCGGTCACCGCCGTGGCTGTTTCGGTCCGCGGACACGGCTCGAACACGGCGAGCTCCCCGAAGTGTTCCGACGGCCCCAACTGGGCCAGCACCTTCTCCTGCCCGCCCGGTGAGCGGCGGGTCAGCCGAATCGTCCCGGCGAGGACGATGAAAAGGGCATCGCCTGGTTCGCCTTCGCGGAAGATTACCGTGCCGCCCGGAACGGCGAGCCGCTCCAGCCGTGATGCGACTGGATCGACGACCTCCGCCGGTAGCCCGTGGAAGAGTCCGGACCGGCTCAGTACGTCATCCACGGCGCATTCTCCCTCGGTGACAGGTGAGCGGACTGGTCGGGGCCCTCATCGGCGTCCGGCGAAAGAATAGAAAGCGGAGCGGCTATTCGCCACTCACGCCGGGTCGAGCTGTCAGCGCTCGCCGGATCAATGCTTCGCATTCCGTGCCCCAATAGGAACGACACTGACAGTGTGTAAGTGAATCGGTGGTACTAGGCGTGCGGCCCGAAAAGCCGACTGCGTCAAAAGTCGCGGTCGCTTCGCTACCCCACGAGCTCCACCAGAAGCGCAAGCCCCACCACACCTGATCGAAAAGGGAGGAACCTCGAACGCCTAAGCCATTCTCCAGCCTCCTCAGGATCCACCAGCGGACAAGCGAGTCCATTGCGGGATTAGCCCACCGCGCAGCGGGACATGTACGGCGCGCACCCCGTGGAAGGAGGCCCGTCACATGCGTCAACCAGTCGGCACCCGACCGCACATCTTCCGCCTCCGCCGGACCGCCCTTGCCCTGACAGCCGTGGCGGTGCTGGGCGGGTGCACCAGCGACAGTGACGGCACATCGGCTGCGCCCACCACCAGCGCAGCCGAGTCCTCCGGCAGCCCGGCGAACTCCGCCGCGGGCCTGCAGGACGCCTACCAGCGCGTCATCACCAACGTCCTGCCGTCGGTGGTGGAGATCCGCTCCTCAACCGGGCTCGGCTCCGGCGTCGTCTACGACGACGCCGGGCACATCGTCACCAACGCCCATGTCGTTGGGGCCGACAAGGACTTCGACGTCCTGACCTCCGGATCGGCCACCCCACTGCAGGCCACGCTGGTGGGCACCTTCCAACCCAACGACATCGCCGTGATCAAAGTCGAGGACCCGCACGGGCTGGTGCCAGCCACCTTCGCCGACTCCTCCGAGGTACGCGTCGGCGACATCGTCCTCGCCATGGGCAACCCGCTCGGGCTCTCAGCGACCGTCACCGACGGCATCGTTTCTGCCCTCGGTCGGGAGGTCTCCGAGCCCGCGACAGACTTCTCCCCACCGGCCACCCTGCCCAACATGATCCAGACGTCCGCGGCGATCAACCCCGGCAACAGCGGCGGTGCGCTGGTCAACCTGGACGGCCACGTCATCGGCGTCCCGACCGCGGCCGCGACCAATCCGGAGGCCGGCGGGCTTGCTCCCGGCATCGGCTTCGCCGTCCCGTCGAACACGGTCAAACGACTGGCCGACCAACTGGTGGCTACCGGCACGGTGACCGACTCGGGCCGGGCCGCCCTGGGCGTCGGAGTGACCACCGTCGTGGACAACGCGGGTCGGCCGCAGGGGGTGGGCGTGATCTCGGTGCAGCCCGGCGGCCCCGCGGATCAGGCCGGCATCCAGCCGGGGGACATCATCGTGGCGGTCAACGGCACCACCATCGCGTCAACGCAGGCGCTCGGCGCGGTCCTGGCCGATCTGGAAGTGGGGACGACGGTCCCGGTGACGGTGCGACGCGACGGCGATGAGCGGCAACTGCAGGTGACGCTCGGCGAGCTGTGACCGGACACCCGCCCCCAACCGCCTTCGCCGGCCTGTGGACGGACACCGGCGACAGGCTGCGGAGGTCCGGCCGGTCGAGTGGTGCCTGCTCTGCGCGCCTTCGACGACTGACAAGAGCCCGGAGGGGGACACCAGGGGCTTCCGACGACGTGAAGCCCTGTCAGGAAACTGTGTCAGATTGCCGGGTGCCGTTCGTGTTGACCGTTGACCAGCGGGCGAGCCGGCGAGGACCCGACCGGCGGCGGATGGGCTGTCCGCAGTCGCTGGTCGAGGTGCGATCGCGGCGGTGACCGCGCCGGCGATACCGCGCGCCCGGACGAAGTTTCAGGCCCGGGCAGTGGTGCGGGCGACGGCGATCAGCGGCGCCGAGACAGGTCGTCCAGCAGCGCGCGATGCAGCGCGAGGAAGTCTTCCGGTCTCCGGCCCTGCGGGATCGTCACCGGCGAGGGCAGCCCGTCGTAGGTCAGTGTTGCCGCCCCCGGCCACCAGTCGCCGCCGAGCGATCCTCCGGCCCAGTCCTCATTCCGGTTCAGCGTGGTCCCCTTGACTGGCGCGATCTCCACCTTGAGCAACGCGTCACGAGACACCGTGGTCACCACCACGCTGCCTCCCTCCTCGAAACCATCACGGGGCACATCGGTGAAGTCCACGACATGCACCAGCCGCTCGGTGAAGGCCACCAGCCGACCGGCGACCCGCTCACCGTCGCCGGTCAGCTGAGCGTCGAGAAACAGCGCCTCGGCGCCGCCCAGCGCATACACAAGGCGGATCACCAGGTGCGGCGGAACCGAGAAGCCGCCCACCTTGCTGACGCGCTGAAGCAGCGACCGGGCGACCGGCTCACGCGACGTCTGCTCACTCATCCGCACACGCTAACCGGTGGTTGCCGCTCCTCCGTCCACGTCGTGGTGAGGTCTCAGCGCCCGCTCGGCGTGGACGCGGCAAGGGGCTCCCGGTCGCCGGCCAGGGGCACCGGCCGACCCGCTGGATCACACCAGCAAGCCGCTACCGATGCCGATCGCGTCCGCCCGGCGCCCGGCGGTCGGAGCATGGGCGCGGCGTACTCGCGCCGAGCCGATGCCTCGAATCGGCACGGTCCCAAGCCGCTGCCGCCCGCGCGTCCGCGGTTCTGTCGGAGGGGCGACGTACCGTCGCGCGTGATGGCCAAGCGGATCGATGTCAGCACCCACCGGGGGGACGCCGGGGTGGCCCTCATCCATCTGCGCACGAATCAGATGGGGTTCGTGTGGCACGACCGTGCGGTCGATGCCGGCATCGACGGCACGATCGAGATCCGCGACCCGGGAACCGGCGCGATGAGCAACCGGCACCTGCTGGTGCAGAGCAAGGCCAGCGCCCGGCCGTTCGCCGGGGAGAACGACCGGTCGTTCCACTACACCTGCGAGCAACGGGACATCGACTACTGGATGCAGGCCGAGGCGCCGGTGCTGCTCATCTGCTCGCATCCGGAATCGGAACAGGCGTGGTGGATGCACGTACAGGCGTGGTTCACCGACCCGGTGCGCCGGGCGTCGGGCCGGATCGACTTCGACAAGGCCACGCAACGCTTCGATGCGACGGCCGCGCCCCGGCTGCTGTCGCTGGCCGACCCGCACGCGCAGGCGCGCCTGGTCACCGCCGAGCAGCGGCCCGAAGTGCTGCTGTCCAACCTGCTGCCGGTCACCATGCCGCCGACGATCTACTCCTCGCCCACCGCCGCCGCGTCAGCGGGCGAGGTCTACCAGGTCATGCGCGCCGAGCCCGCAGCGGCGACGCGGCTGGACTGGACGCTGCATGGCGGACGGTTGTTCACCTTCGCCGATCCCACCGGCACCGCCCTGTCGCGGGCGGTCACCGGTGCGCCCGAGACCGTCGGTGTGGGGGAGTGGGAGACCGACCCGGTCGGCGAACGGAACCTGGTCCGGCTGCTCAACCGGGCACTCATCCACGACGTCGCCGGCGACTGCACCTACCACGCCGGCCGGGACCTCATCTTCTTCTCCGCCACCCCGGACCTGACCCACCGCAAGATCGTCGGCGGCACCGGACAGCCCCGGCTGGTTTTCCACGCCAAGCACAACAAGCGCACCGGCAAGATCTCCTACTACAAGCACGCGGCGCTGCGCTGGCAGTTTCTCCACCTGGACGACGCGTGGCTGTGCGCCCTCACCCCCGAGGCCCACTACACCCGCGACGGCTACCGGGACTCCCGGTTCATCGCCGACCTGCTCGCCGGGCTGAAACGACTCGACCGGAACCCCGCCGTCCGCGGCCATGTCCGCATGTGGGCCACCTACCTGCGCGGCGAACGTCCCCTCCTGGACCAGGACGCGACCCGATTGCTCGACTTCGGCCCGCCGTTGACGTTCACCTCCCAGGTCGGCATCGACGACGCCGACTGGCTCACCGACCACCGCACCACCGCATCTCCGCCCACCACCGCGGGCATCCCCGGCGATGCGCCGGCGACCGAAGACGCGCTGTCCCTGTTTGACGAGGTCTGATGCGACTGACCTACCTGCCCGAACCGGACCTGGAGTTCTTCGGCGGCGCCCGGCATCTGGATCCACGGCACGGCATCACCGACTACGGCCCGGCCGACGCCGACCAGCAGCACATCCGCACCATCCGCGTCGGCGTCGTCGGCAGCGAAGCCAACATCGACGGGCTGCGCCGCTGGCTGGACCGCTGCCGCCAGCCCCTGGCCGCCAAGGACAGCCGGCTCACCCGCTTCTATCTGCCCTTCCCCGGCTTCGACACCACCACCGGATTCCGCTCCACCCTGGTGTTCGACAGCCGGCTGGAACGCCCGATCCGGGAACGGTCCCTGCGCCGCCTCACCGAACAACCCCCCGAGGTGGCCACCCGCGACGCCGTCGACCTCTACCTGGACGAACTCACCACCCTGGACGAGGAGCCCGGCTGCGACGTCGTCCTCATCGCCCGCCCCGACCACCTGCCCGAACGGGCCGCGGCGCCGGTGGACGAACGGCGACCGTGGCGCAAGACCCAGCCCACGCGCCCGCAGGACTTCCGGGCGCTGCTCAAGGCCGAAGCCATGCGCTTCAGCCGGCCACTACAGGTCATCCGCCGCGGCACCTGGGACGCCACGTTCAAGGATCCCGACGCCGACGGTGAACGCCGCCAGCAGGACGAGGCCACCCGGGCCTGGAACCTGCACACCGCCCTCTACTACAAGGCCGGCGGTGTGCCCTGGCGGCTACCCCGCGACCCGAGCGCGCTGACCAGTTGCTACGTCGGCGTGTCCTTCTACCGGACCAACGACCGCGCCACCCTGCACACCAGCGTCGCCCAGGTCTTCAATCAGCGCGGCGACGGCGTCATCATCCGCGGCGGCCCCGTCCAGGTCAGCAAGGACGACCGGCAGCCCCACCTGACCGCCGAGGACGCGCAGCGGCTGCTCAGCGACTCACTCAAGCGCTACAAGGCCGAACACCACACCCAGCCTGCTCGGGTCGTGCTGCACAAGACCTCCTCCTACACGCGAGCCGAGATCGACGGGTTCGACGCCGCCGCCGACGCCGCCGATCTCGCGGTGCTCGAACTGCTGTGGCTCCCCTCCGCCGAACCGATCCGACTGTTCCGGTTCGGCGACCATCCTCCGCTGCGGGGCACCATGCTCAGCGTCACGGCCGGCAGGCACCTGCTGTACACGCGCGGCAGCGTGCCCTCCTACGGCACCTATCCCGGCACCTACATCCCGGGACCGCTGCCGTTTCGCACGGTCGAGACCGAGTCCAGCCCCGAGGCGCTCGCCAGCGAACTGCTCGCCCTGACCAAGATGAACTGGAATCAGACCCAACTCGATGGCAAGCGACCGATCACCCTGCGGACCGCCGAGCAGGTCGGCGAGATCCTCCGGCACATCCCCGAGGACGTCCGGCCCCAACCCCGCTACGCCTACTACATGTAGCCCGAGCACACTCCGTGCCCCCGACCTGTGCCCGCGGGTGGTCGGCTCACTCCGGTGCGACAGGTGCGCGGCAGATGTTCAGATGAGCCGGCGAGTGCCGGAGACGCCACGATCCCGTCTCGACGGCCGCTTCTCTCTTCAGCAGAGTGCGATCCTGCCGCTGGCTGCCGCTGGTGGATGACGAACCCCGATCCGCGGCGGGCCCGATCGGCATCACTAGCGCACCGACTGTCCACCGAGGGCCAGCCTTCCTTGCGCTCCACCCCCTCCCGCGCGACAGAGGTCCAATCACGCAGGCGACAAGAACGTGCGGCGAATAGGTACACCGATCCTCTCCACCGGCCGATGCCTGACAGGACGACATCCGCCCGACACGAGGGAAACAGGTCCATGTCCCGCAATCCCGCCGACGAGGTCATCGACTTCGTCATGCTCCACCTCGCCATGCACCAGCGCCCCGACGAGGGCGACGACCGTCCCGAGGACGAACCCCTCTCGGAGGCCTACCACCAGGCGAGGAAGGACGTCACCGCCCTGGCTGCGGCCGATACGGACCTGTGTCTGGCCCTTCTGGGCGACCTGGCCGGTCACTTCGCGGCCACGCTCGGGCAGCAGGCCGGGCGCCGGGCGGTCGAGAAGGTGATCGACGACTGGGCCGGCCGCGGCTGGACCCCGGGCATTCACCGCGCGGAGGCGATCACGCCCACCGCCGTGCCCACCGTGACGCAGCCGGACGGGAAGCCGTCCACGCGGCCCATGCCCGGCGGCCCGCGGTGGGCAGCCGGGGAGCCCGCCCCGTTCTGACGCCGTCCCCGTCCGCGGCGCCCGAGAAAATGGCTGAGCGGTCGGGCAAGTCAGCACCGAATCGCGCCGATGCCATCACGGTGATGACCTTCGAGCAGCCGCAGCCTGCACAGTGGACCGTCCGCGCGCTGGCCCACCACCTACCCGACGGGCTGCCCACCGCAGCGCTCACCATCCTGCGACTGCCAGGGCAAGCGGTGCGCCGCGGCCCCTGGTCGACCCTGGTGGGGCAACTCCTGCTGGACACCGTGGACCGCTGCCGTCCGGTCGTCTACACCTGCGCCGACGAGCCCTACCAGCACTGGCCGGAAGAGGGCTGCAATCGGCTCGGCCCCCACTACGCGGGGGTCAGCGATGCGTGTGGCTGCTGCCCGCCCGAGCGCGGTCACTTCACCGCCCGCCGTCGCGGACTGCCGCTGATCGGACCGTTCCGGTCCACCGTGGACAACCTCACCGCGGCGCTCGCCGACCACGAGCCAGACCACGGACCCAGCCTGGTACTCATCGACAACGTCGAGCACGCCCGGCCCTACGCCTTCCAACCCGGCGGCGTCTATGACGGCGACAATCGCACCGCCAGCCTGGACAGCGTCGAGAACACCCGCCGATGCGCCAGCGACCTGCTGACCTTCGCTACCGAACGGAGCGCGGCACCGACCGTCGCCTGCACCTGGGGCGACACGACCCCACTGCCTGCGGCGCTAACCGAGGTCGCCCGCGTCGTGATCACCGCGCTGCCGTGCGAGCGCCGCCGACCGGTCACCCTCCACCTCCAGGCTCGGCGCAGTCTGCAGGCCCCCTGGCCACCGTCGACCGAAGTGGTCCTGCCCTGGTTCGACTGGGGCTTCGACGACCGGGACCTCGACGATGAAGACGACGCCTTCGAGCAGCAGGCCGCGCAGTCGGCCGGCGGGCAGCCCCTCGCCGACCCGCCGGCAACCCCCGACCCCTGGGCCGCGCCCGTCGTCTGGACGGGAGCCGATGGATGACCCGCACCGAGCCGCCACACCGCCGCACCGCCGCCCCCGGCCACGCCGCGCCAACCCGCGGCACAGCGCCCTGGATCGCCGACATGCGCCGCATGGGCTTGTACGTCTCCACCGACGGCACCGAGGTCACGGTGACCTCGCAGGTCCTGCCCTCGCTGTTCGGCCGCGCCGCCTATCAAGAGTTCACCGTGACGATGAGCAGTACGAGCCTGGTCCGGTTGCGTCATCTGCTCACCGGTGGAGTCGATGTGCTGCACATTCCGGTGCGCGGCCGAGTTCTCACCGACCAGGGGGAGTTGCGCTCGACCAGTCGGCTGATCGCCAGCGCCCAGTACCTGCCGGCTCGGCGGGTCGTCCTGGAGGTCACCACGTGGGTCACCGCCGCCGACGGCAGCGAGGCGTGGCTGGACACCTACCTGCTCGACGATCTCACCGGCCCCGACCTCGACCACGTCGAGACCGTGCATGCCATGTGGAGCGCCGGGGTCAGACCGTGCTACGACGCCGCCCGCTACATCGCCGCGACGCCCGGCGAAGCGCGCACGCTGCACGACACCCTCGCCCCGGCGGAGCGGAACGCCCGGATCGACCTGCTCATTGCTCTGCGTACTCCCTGACCAGCACGCGCAGGCGCGGCACCTGCCGGCACCTGCAGGCCGGCGAACACGGGTGGATCCGTTCTCAGTCCGGTGCGCCGACGGCAGGCCCCGTGCCACCGCACCGCGACGGCGAAGTCCGCTACGGCCGCAGGGTCTGGATGAGGAACCGGAACGGCGGCTCACCCGGGGCGTGTCCATGGCACGGGGTGCGCCGCACGGTGATCTCGACCTCCACGGTGTGATGCGAGTCGGCGATCACCGGCCAGCCGGTCTGGCCGTCCTCGATGGCGAACGGATGGCGCACCGCATGCGCCACCTCCTCCAGGATCCTGTCGGGGTCCGGCGCCACGAGCGGGGTGATGGTCTGCACCTCGTCCAAGGGCATGTCGAGGACCGTTCCGTCGTCCAGTTCGATCCCGAGGCCGGGTAGTTCTCGGCCCTGTTCTCTGGTGAACCAGACGGGACCGTCCGGCCGTCCCTCGATCCGTTGCCCGTCGCGGGTGGTGACCGCGATGCGTTCGTGCATGCTCAGCCAGGCGGCGGTGTGCCGCTGACCGTCCTCGGCGACCATCTGCCAGCAGTCGCAGGGCTGGGCGTCGTCAGGCATCGGCTCCCCTTCGGTGAGCGGTGGGACCGGCACTACCCAAACACAGCATTTATGCCGTGGTAAGGGGGTTCTGGTACACGGACGGTTGCACTCCGTGCCCGGTCGCAAGTCCAGCCCCCACGTGACTCTGAACTCCGAGCGCAGCCGCGCCCTCGGCGATCGCCTGCGGCAAGCCCGGCGGGCCGCGGACCTGACCCAGGAGGCGCTCGCGCAAGCCTCCGGTGTGGGCACCGAGCACGTGCAGCGCATCGAGCGAGGCGCCGGCAATCCCACCGTCGCCACCCTCTACGCGCTCAGCGACGCCCTGCACATTCCGATCGCGAACCTGCTGCCGCAGTGACCGCGTCGCGCTGTCAGCCCCTGGCTCAACCCAGACCAGCCCCCACCCGCCCGGGGCATGGCGCACCCCACCTGGGCACCGACACCCGAGCCGGTGCGCCTGCACCGGTGGCTGGTCCGGCCGCCGGGCCGCGAGCGGACGGGGCTCGCGCTGGCCGATCTACACCGTGGTCAGACCACAGCGGCGCGAAGGTGCAGCGCCGGTGAGCGCGGCCTGGGCCGGCCGGCGGGCCGGCGACCCGAGTGGTCACACCGGCCGCGCCCGACCGGTCGCCAGCCACTGCTCGACGGCGGCGCGGACGGTGTCTTCCTGTTCCACGCGGTAGCCGCGGCCCAGACACGCGCCGGCCAACCGGCCCGCCGACCCGTCCAGCCGCTCGCGCAGTCCCCGAACCGTGGCACCGTCGGCCGGCCAGGGCCGCTGCCGGCGGTGTGGCCACTCACCGGGATCGCACAGGGTCACCCGCGCGGCCACCTCGGGAGGCAGCGCGTCGAGGACCGCGGCTGCGATCCGCACCCCGCCGAGGTCGGCATCGGGGCACAGCAGCACCCGCGGGACCTGGTCGATGAGCGCGCCGAGCAGGTCGAGCGCGGCCGCGCTGGGAGTGCCGGCGGTGTACGCCACGGCGACGGTCGTGCCCGGCGCGGCGAGGCGTTCGGCGAGCACCTCAGCGGCCTGCAGGTTCTCCACGATCACCAGATGCTGCGCGGGGCTGACCAGCGTCAGACCGGGCTGGTTGGCGCGGATGAGCACCGGCCCGTCGAGGGTGGACAACGCCACCCGTGTACCGTTCCGCTCGGCGTCGACCGCGCCGGCGACTCCGAGCCGGGGTGCGCGGCGCAGGCCGAGGGCGATGGCGACCTCCGCGTCGACGCCGGCGTCGGCCAGCACCCCGAGCGCGTCATCGCGGATCTTGCTGTCGGCGAAGTGGGCCAGCGAGAACGCGCGGGGGCCGTCGTGGGTGACGCCGTCGAGCAGGTCGGTGGTCGCCGCGAGCAGCACCAGACGGCGGACCCGGCCGGTCTCGTGACGCAGCGCGTGCACCAGGGATGCAGCCGCCTCGGCCGAGACGCCCAGCGCGAGATCCCCGTCGGTGTGTGCCGTAACGAGCCGGGTGAGCAGGTCGTCGCGGCGCTGTTCCATCTGGTCGCGGCGTGTGGTCACCGCGGAGGCCCGTGCCTGGGCCAGCCGTGCACCGCGGTCGAGCAGGTGCCAGCCGGTTGGCGCGCCCAAGCGCATGTCTTCGGTGACCGTGCAGCACACGGCGACAAGTCCGGCACGCGCCCACGCCTCGGTGACCGGCCACGCCCGCTCACCGAACTTCCGCTGCACCGCCGCCCAGGTTCGCCGCGCTGCCCCCAGCACGAACGACGCATCCGCTCCGGCCGGGTCCGGTGCGGCCGGAACGTCGGCGTGGGTGGTGGCGGTGAGCGCGACCGCGGTCAGCCGCAGCCGCCGGCGCCGGTCGGGGACGACCCGCCACCCGGCACCGTCGGCGACCACCCGCTGGACCGACCGGGCGACCAGGCCCGCGGGTACCCCGTCCAGCGGCACCACCGGGCCCAGGGTGGAGGTGAAGCGGCGAACGGCGCGGGTCAGGGCCGGATCTTGGGGTGACCTGTGCGGGTCGGTCAGCTCCACGGCCGGCCGGCGAGCAGCGCCTCGGCGGTCAGCTCCACCCGGGCGCGGTGCTCATCGAAGCCGAACATGCGGGTGGGCTGGTTGAGCGCCTCGGCCTTGGACGGATAACTGAAGTACAGGACCTCGCCGCAATAGGCGGCCGCGTCGGGCATGACCGCGTCCTGGCAGGTGCCCAGCACGGTGATGCCGTACTCGGCGGCGACGGCGGCGACCGCGGTCAGCACGTCCCGGCGGTGTTCATCGCCGAGCGAGTCGCCCAACTCGTCGAGGATGAGCACCCGGCCTTGCGGATGTGGGCTCGCCAGCAGCGCGGCCAACACCAGGTGCACGCTGAACAGCTTCTCCTGCGCGGAGTTGGTGGCGTTGTCGTAGCGCAACATCCGCCCGCCGGGGGAGCGCCGCCACTTCGGCACGACCCGCCAGGTCCAGGCGTCTTCCGCCGCCGCGGGGCGCAACACCTCCCAGTCCAGTTGGGCGCCGAAGCCCTGGGCCGAGAGGTTGAGCCGATTAAGCGCCTCGCTGATCGCGGCGAGGTTGCCCTCGATCCGCTGCTCCAGACTGTCCTGGATGTTGTCCAGACCGGACTGCATCCCGGCCAACTTCTCCTCGGCGAAGGTGATCTCCTGCTCGCGCTGCGCTCGTGCGGTGCGGATCTGCTCGGAGGCGAGCAGATCCCGGTCGGCGTAGCGCGCCAGCCAGGCGTCGATGGCCTGCGCCAGCCCGCTGAACCCGATCTCGTCGCGGCCCAGGCGGGTGCCGGCGCTGTCGGCCAGGTGTTCGCGCTGCCGTACCGCCTCGGTGATCTCCGCCGTGGGCGCGCCCGCACCGCTGGATCGGTCGATGTCGAGCAGGGTGACGATCGCAGTCAGCCGATCATTGGCCCGGTTGCGCAGCGTGTCCCGAGTGCGGCGTTCCCACTCCCGCGCCGGATCCTGCGGACCGGTCGGGCGGGCATGCCCGTCCTCCCACCGCAGGGGGCCGTCGTCCCAGTTGAGTGCGTCGCGGGCGTCGCGGTCACTGCCGCCGAACTCGGCCAGCCAGTAGTCCAGGCCCAACCCGTCGAGGCTGCGCTGGATCTCGGCCACCGCGCTGCGCGCCGCGGTCAGGTTGCCCTCGGCGCTGCGGCGGGCGGCTTCGGCGCCGGCGCGGGCCGCCTCCAACGCGGTCACCTCCGACCGCGCCCGGGTGTAGGCGTCCTCCAGCACGCTGCGCCGCTCGGCCCGCTGCTGCACCCGTCGCCCCGCGGCCGGCAACTGCTCCTCCTCGACCTGGCGCAGCCGCGCGCTCACCTGGGCGTGTTCGGCGGCGGCGCGGGCGGCGTCCAGCGCGCCGGCGGCGATCTCCTCGCGCTCCCCGGCCCGCCGGGCTGCCGCGGCGGCGGCGCGGTGCGCGGCCTCGGCGTCATCGAGCCGACGGCGCAGCGCGGCCACCAGTTGCGTGCGACCGGTCGTGGGATGCGGAAAGCCACCGACGACGGTCACGTGCAAGCCGGCATCGATCACGGTGTCGACCATCCCGGGCCCGGGGGTGACCCGCGCGGCCAGCTCGGTGAGGAAGGCGCGCGCCCAAGGCGGTGCCGCGCGCAGCCCGTCGGGCGGATCCGTCCGGTCGTCCGATCCACCGATGACGATGGCGCCGGGCACTGCGGCCAGTTCGGCGACCGCATGCGAGACCTGGTCGGTGTGCACGCAGACCGCATCCCGCCACGGGTGCAGGCGGGGCTCCCACTCGCCGCGGGCAGCCGGGTCGACCTCGACGGCATCGAGAAGCCCGACCGCGGCGACACCAGCGTCGGCGAGCACGGCGAGGCAGCGCCCGGCGTCACCGCCGCGGCCGGCCTCGGTGTCGCGCACCTGCTCGCCCAGTGCCTCCACGCTCTGCTCGGCGGCGTGCGCCCGACCCTCATCACGAGCCCGCGCCTGCCGGGCCTCGGCAAGCCGGGCCTCGGCCTCGGCAACCGACAAGCGGGAGCGCAGGGCACCGCGGGCTTCCAGCCGGATCAGGTCCTCGCGGAGCCGAGCGGCCTCGGTGGTCAACCCCGACTCGCGCCGGATGGCCTCGCTGTGCTCGGCGTCGGCCTGCTCGTAGGCATCCTGCGCGGCGCGGGCACGGGAGGCCACGCTGGCGTCGTCGGCGAGGGCACGTTCGGCATCGCGGGCGGCGGTGTAGGCCTGCTGCTGCTCGACCAGCGTCTCCTGGGCCACGGCCAGCTCCTCGCGCAGGGCGGCCTGCCGGGCCAGCGTGTCGAGCAGCCCGCGGGCCAAATGCTGACGCCAGAATCGCTGTCCCTCATCGAGCTGTTCGCGCACCCGGGTCCGCTGCCGTACGTCGGCGAGGATGGTCTCCTCGCGGCCAAGATGGCGTTCGTGGTCGGCCTTCGTCTCAGCCAGCGCCGCCGCCTGGGTGGCCAGTTCGCGGCGTTGGGCCTGTTCGGTCTCCAGCGCGGCGCTGCGGCCGGTCAGCCGGACCAGCGCGGCCCCGATGTCCTCCGGTCGGAACGCGCCGGCGTCCATCTTCAGCAGGGAGGGGCCGCTGCGTTGCTTGCCGCGGGCGGCGACGTAGGCCAGGCAGCGGGGGCTGCGCCCGTAGAGCGCGTCGATGTAGCCCTGCGCGCCGAGCTCGTCGGACCGCAGCGACTGCCACACCTTCGGCGCCAGCCAGGTTCGGTCCTGGTCGGTGTCCCCCTGCACCAGATGGACACCTGAGGCGTGCCGGACGGTCAGATACTTGGGGGTGGAGGCGATCCGCATCCAGACGGTGTGGGCGGTCCCGGCGGGGTCGTCGGGGTCGGCGAACACGCCGACGATGAACCCCACCTGCGCCGCCGGGAACCGCGCGGCGGCGACTCCGGCGGTGTCGGGCTCGAACAACAGTTGAGCGACGTCGGCGACTCCGCCGCCGGACACCCGCCACTCGGGGTCGCCGAGCAGTAGGGCGACCGCGGCGTTGAACGAGGTCTTGCCGGACTCGTTGGAGTCCCGCGGCCCGCGGCCGGTCACCGCGATGAACGACGACGGCCGCAGCACCACCGGATGGCTGGTCAGCCTGGCGATGTCGAACGTCTGCACGGCGACGAGTTGCCGCGTGCCGATCACGCCGAGGCCTGCGTCGCCCGAGGCCGTCAGTGTGTCGCTGGGCGCGGCGGTGTCGAACAGGGTCATCGGGCCTTCTCCTCTGCCGGGACTGCGACCGCCGCGCCAGCCCCGGAGGGGCCGGCGCGGCGAGCGCGCAGCACGTGCGCGTATGGGCTGTCGGGCGCGGCGAGCAGCAGCAGGTCCTCCCACAGCCACGTGGTTCGCTGCCGGGTGAGGCGCAGCAGCGCCGGGCCGGGCACCAGATCGGCGCGGTGCCCGGGACGCAGCAGCCCGAGCGTCCGCAATCGCCGCACCGAGGTGGTGATCTGCGCCTTGGTCAGATGCCGGTTCCGCGCCAACTCATCGATGCTGGTCGGGCGGGCGCCGTGCTCGACCACCCAGGCCTCGCCGGCGACCTCCCCGCGGGCGCGTGGAATCGCCACGGTCCGCAGCAGCACGAGCGCCAGCACGGCCCGATCCACCGCCGACACGGTGCCGTAGCCGTGGCAGACCAATGCGTCAGCGACCGTATCGTCGTAGCCGCTGACCCACCCCTCTTCGACCGGCAGCAGCACCCGTCCGCAGGCGGCCAGCCGGTCGGCCACCACCCGCCGCAGCGCCGGCTCCCGCAGGGCCATGAAGGCCGCGGTGGGCAGGATCCCTTCGGCGATCTCCAACGCGCCGATCGCGTCCCGAACCGCAGCGTCCTCGTCGGCGGCCAGCGGCGTCACCGCGCACCATCTCGATCCCCGAGTTCCTCCGCGGCGGGGAGCCGGTCGTGGAAGCGCCGCAGGGCCTCGACGAACGCGCCGGGCAGTCCGGCGGCCGCCGGTCCCAGCCGCAGCCGGTCGCCATCGCCGACGACGAGCAGCGCGGGTCGCAACTCGTGGTCCAGCGCGGACTTCACCCACATCGCCGGTGCCCCGAGGTGACCGGCCAGGTCGACGACTGCGGCCCGGGTGAACGGTTCACCGGGATGCGGATCGGCCGACCGGTCGGTCCAGGCCAGTCCCAGGCAGCAGGCCCAGGTCAGTCGGGCCATCGTTCCCGCCTGGCGGACCCGGTAGGTGTGCGTCTCCTCCGGTGACGGCGTCGTCTGCGGCTGCCAGCCCAACGTCAGCCCGTCGACGAGCCGTGGACTGGACGCGGGGGAGGGGACCGGTGCCCGCAGCAGGGTGCGGCCGGCAGCGGCCGACGCCACGGCGGCCGCGCTGACCGCTGCCGGGTCACTGGCGCTCATCGGCAGCCCGCCAGTGGCGCGCACCGCGGCCAGCAGGACCGCGGCGTCGGCAATCGGTTCGGTCATGCCCTCTCCTGAGCCTCGTGCATCGCGGCGGGAGGTTTCGCCGCGGCACCGTTCCTGCTCCCGGGTCCGGCGTCGGGTTCCGCCGGCGGGTCGCTGCGCCGCAGGAACACCGGATGCCAATAGGTCACCGGCCCGTCTGCATCGATCAGCAGCAGCTGCCCCAGCTCCACCGCGAATGGCTGCCCCGGGTCGTGCGCTACCGCCAGCAGGTCCATCAGCTGCTCGGCGGCGGCCGGCCACCCCAGGGCACGCAGTCGCGCCGTCAGCTCCACCTGCTCACCGCCCTGTAGGTGTTCCTCCACGGCCAACCGGCGGCGCCGCTGGTCGTCGGCGTGCCGGCGCTCCAGCGCCGCCAGCGGATCCGGGTCCGGGTCGCCGGCCGGTTCCGGCGGACGGACCCGGATACGTCGCCGCGGCGCGTACTCATCCAGCGCGTCCACTACGGACCCCGGATCCAGCCACGGCTGCGGCGGGTCAACCACTAGGTGCGCGCCGACGCCGGCCAGCTGCCCGACGTCGGCCTCCAGCGCCGCGGACAGGTACTGCTCGGGGGTGAGCACGCTGAAGTCCAGCGACGCCCCACCCTGATCCAGTACCCGGTCGACCGCGGCCAGCACCTGCTGCCGGTAGCCCAACTCGGCTTCTACCAGCCCAAACGCCAGCTCACCCAACTGGTGGTCACGACCGAAGCGGTCGGTCACCAGCCGATTGAGCGCATGCACCTGCTCCTCCACCCGACGCGGATCGTGGTGGCGCTGCTCGGCGATCAACTCCCCGATCGGTGCGCTCTGGATCAGCCGGGCCAGCGTCGCCCCGTACACCGACAGCAGCTGCCGGCACCGCCGCAGGTGGCTGACGACCAGTTCCCGGTCGGCGTGGCCGTGTTCGATCAGCCAGCGGGTGCGGTCCAACAGCATGATCATCTCGTCGACGCCGCCGGTCGCTCCGAGCCGCTCGAAGACGAGCAATCCGGCCATCCCCGCCGGGTCGAGGACGTACCGGGGCTGGTGCTTCTTCTCCAGGAACGGCCGGATCAGCCCCATCCGGACGAACAAGTCGAACCGGGCGTCGAACAGTGCCGCATCGACCGGCCGGCGCCGGGCGATCGCCGCCTGCACCTGGGCCTTGGTCATGCCGGAGACGCCGGGATGATCGGCGAACGCCTCGGCCAAGTCGCGCGCCATCTCCAGCGCGCGCGGGTCCTCGACCACCGCACCGGCATCGGCCGCGATCGGGGCGACGAAGGACCGCAGATGCCGCAACAGTCGCGCATCGCTGATCCGCCCGTCCCCGGCGCGCGCAGCAGCTGGGCGCGGCACGTCGAACAGCCCGTCCTCGACCATGCTCCGTCCCCCGTCTCACTGACTCGGTGGGCCGGGACGGTAGCGGCCGCCAGCGACAGATCCGGACTCGTGATCACCCGATCGGGTCTAGGGGAGGTCGTAGCGGCAGGATGGATGCGGTTCGAAGGGGTGGGCGTGGCCCGTCGACGCCTCCGTGTCGGTGTCCCGGCGCTTCACCTACGGCCTAGTACTTCGAAACTCGCAGCCTGTAGCTGCAAAACTAACCGCTAAATGCTACTTTTGCAGCATGACGGCGGTGGAAGAGCTGACCCTCCTCAGCGACCTTGCCAGTGACCAGTGGGGGCTGATTACCGCCACCCAAGCCCGCCACGCCGGCGTCACCGTCCAGCAGCTGGCCCGCCTGACCCGCCAGGGCGCTCTGGAACGACTGCGTCATGGGGTCTATCGCCTGGCCGGTGCCCCCAGCGATTCCCGAACCGAGCTCAAGGCCGCCTGGCTGAGTCTGGCACCCCACCTATCGATCGAGCAGCGGCTCGCCGACCCCGCCCCTGCTGTGGTGTCTCATCGCTCAGCCGCCGACCTGCACGAACTCGGTGACCTGGAGGCCGACGCCTTCGAGTTCAGCCTTCCGGCCCGCAAGCAGACCCGGGATCGGCACATCCGGCTGCACCGTCGGCACCTCACGCCGGATCAGTGGACGGTCGTGGACGGTCTGCCGGTGACCACCGTGCCGGTCACCATCGGTGACCTCGCGCGCAGCGGCATCGACGGCGGTCATCTCGCCGGAGTCGTGCGAGACGCCCTCACCACCAAGCACGTCGACGTCGACCAGGTCGCCGCTGCCCTCGCGCCCTTCGCGCGCCGCTACGGC
Source organism: Blastococcus sp. KM273129 (assembly GCF_021698995.1). Lineage (NCBI taxonomy): Bacteria > Bacillati > Actinomycetota > Actinomycetes > Geodermatophilales > Geodermatophilaceae > Blastococcus > Blastococcus sp. KM273129. Next base: position 144,435 of record NZ_SSXB01000001.1, read on the forward strand.
GCCCGGCCCGGGCACGGCGACGAACTTCTCCGACGCTTTCTGCACCAGGCCGGCGTGCCGGCGAGCACCCGCCGGGTGGGCGAACTGCTCGACCTTCCCCGGCCGGACGTCACCGCGGTGCAGCAGGCGCTCGCAGAGGCGCTGCGCCCGTCGACGACGGCGGCGCTGCAGCAGGCGCTCACTGCGCTCCGGCCGGGCACTACAGCGCTCAGCCAGGCAGCCGCCGACGCGCTCGCTCCGGTCGCGGCCAACCTTCAGCAGGTCACCGCGGCCGCGCTCGCTCCTGTTGCCGAAAACCTGCAACGCGCCCTCGCGCAGCAACTGACCTCCGGCCTCGCAGTCGGGCGTGCGACCGAAGGGCACCCTCGGGGGGGCGATCTCCAACCGATCGGCGCCGCGGCGGACTCCTCATCCCAGCGGGCCCCCAGTGCTCCTGCCGGAAGCCACCCTGCTGACCGCGAGCACGCAGAACTCACGAACGCCGAAGACGACGCAGAGAACGACGAGTGACCCAGCCGCCCAAGAGCCCCACGGCCTTCAAGACCTCGCTCCGCGACCGGCTGAAGACCCGAGCCAAGTCCACCGGACGTCCCTTCAACGAGCTCGAACGCGAGTACCTGCTCCAACGCTTCCTCGCTCGCGTCTTCGCCGACCCGGACAGTCCCTGGATCCTCAAAGGCGGCACGGGTCTGCTCGCCCGCCTGCCGGGCGCGCGCCACAGCCAGGACATCGACCTGCTCCACCGCACCCAGACCCTCGAAGCGGCCGCCGACGACCTTCGACGACTCGCCACGGCCGACGGCGGTGATCCCTTCCGGTTCGTTCTCACCGACCCCGTCGCCATGACCGGCACCGTCAACGGCGCGCAGATCCGCGTGACCGCCTACCTCGGCGCCACCGTCTTCGGCCGCTTCCCCATCGACCTGTCCACCGAACTCGCCTTCGTGGCCGAAGTCGAGCGGCATCGCCCCACCCCTGTCATCGAGGTGCCCGACGTCGCGCCGCTGCCCGAGTTCACCCTCTATCCCCTCGTCGACCAGGTCGCCGACAAGGTCTGCGCCATGTATGAACGGCACGGCCCCCAGCAGATCCCCTCCACGCGGTTTCGCGATCTGGTCGACCTGGTGCTGATCACCCGCGAGTTCCCCCTGGACGGCGACCAGCTGTCGGCAGCCCTGGCGCAGGAGGCTCAACGCCGAGGACTCACGCTCCCGGCCACGCTCGTCCTCCCCGACAGCACGTGGACAGCCGGCTACCCCAAGGTCGCCCGGCCCACCATGGTGCCCAAGGAGCTGCAGACGGTTCCCGCAGCGCTCGAAGCGGTGGCCCGCTGCATCGACCCGGTGCTGGTCGGCCAGGTCGCCGAGCAGCAGTGGGAGCCGGGCCGCCAGCAGTGGGTCTCCGCCGCAGGGGGCGACAGCTCGTCCGACCGCGCGACGGCGGCCGGCCCGCCCGTGCCTGGGGTGTAACCGCCCGCTTGGCCGGCAAGTCATACGCCGTGCACAGGAATCTCCCGATGGACGCCGAGGAGCGGCCGGCGACGCTGTGGGCTGTGATCCCAGAGTGCGCCCTGAGTAGGCGTAGCCGTCGTCTTCGGGATGTGCGTGGGCGGTTAGCATGATCGCGCGGGAGAAGGCGGAGAAGGTCCGCGACCACCTCCTCACCATGCTGGGGGACCGCCGGGAGGTGACCGGGGTCGGCATCGTGCGACACGGTCACGGCTACGGCGTTCGGGTCAACCTATCGGCGCCGGGCATGCGCCTTCCCTCAGAGATCGACGGTGTCCCCGTCCAGACCAGGGTGACCGGCCCCGTGGTTGCTCACCGCCCTGCAGCCGTCTCCAGCGTGAACCGCCGGGCCGGGTGATGAGGCGAACCGTCGAACGGCTGCAGTATCGGACCCGAGTTGCAGGGACATCAGACCGGACCGTCGGGGCGCCGCGCGGCCACGGCACGACCACCCTCGACCGCACTCGCCGACCACCACCGCTGCCGCCCGCTCGGCCTACCGTGGCGCCGTGCCCCGCCACCACCTCGTTCCGCAGATGTACCTGCGGAACTTCGCCGACGAGCACAACCGGCTGCGTCTCGTCAACCGGGACGCCCCGACGCGAACCCTGCTCAGCAGCGTCAAGCGGGCGTGCAACGAGGTCGGCTTCTACGAGTGGCGTCCCGGCCTCGCCGTGGAGGAGGTGGACGACCCCGCCGTCCTGGACCCCGAGCACATCGAAGGCCTGCTCAGCGTCTTCGAAGGCCGGGCTACCGCGGCCATCGGCCGGATACTCACCACCGGCAATCCTCCCCGCACCACGCAGGACCGGTACGACCTTGTCCACTTCGTGGCGCTGCAGACCGCCCGCGGCCGACGCTTCCGCGACGACCTCGGTCAGATCGCGACCTGGGCTGCCCGGCGCCACCTGCGTGAGACCGTCACCCACGAGCAGGCCGCGCAGTGGCTGAGGAAGCACGGCCGGCCCCACACCCGCGCCGATGTCGACGCCTTCTTCGACCGCGTTCTCGGGCCCGGCGGCCCGACGCTGCTCCCGGACAAGACCTTCGCGATCCAGCAGGCCTTGCGCTTCGCCTATCTCGACGTCGCCCCCCGGCTGTGGACGAGGCGCTGGCACATCGTCCAGTTCGACCGGCCGGCGCTGCTCACCAGCGATGAGCCGGTGGTCGCCTGGCACCCCGACAACGAGCCGGTCACCGCCGTGACCGCGCCCATCGTGTGGCTACCACTCAGCCGCCGGCACGTTCTCGAACTCCGCAACGCCGCGCACGGTGACGGCGCCAGCCGTCGAGGCCGACCAGAGGAGGCCCGCCGCATCAACTCACTCGTCGCCACCCAGGCCGAGCAGTGGATCATCCACCACCCCGAGGACCAGGCACTGCTCACCCATCTGGACCTGGGCCCGCGTACGTCATGGGCCGAGGAGACCATCGACCGTCGAATAGACGGCGACACCATCCAGGAGACGCGCCGCGTCCGGCGACTACCACAGCCCTGACACGCACCTCCCTGGTGTTCCTCGCGCCTCCGCGCCCGCCGGGCCGGACCTGGCCGTCCGTCCCGGACCGTCCAGGTCGGAGACCTTAAGATCGCGCTCTCGGAGCCCACCCCGGGGCTCCCGTTGACGGATCGACGGAGCTGCTGATGCGGTTCGTGTTCCGGCCGCCAGCGACCGACGGCGCGGGGCTGCTCGACCTGCCGTGGCACTTGCCCCTGGCCGAGTGGGATCCAAGCCTCCTGCTGGAGGTGCCACAACGCGGCATCTCCCGACATGTCGTCCGGTTCGTCGCCCAGGCCGGCGGCGTCTTCGCGCTCAAGGAGATCAGCGAGCCTCTCGCCCGGCACGAGTACGCCCTGCTGGGCCACTTCCAGGAGGAAGGACTGCCGGCCGTCGCGGCGCTGGGCATCTGCGTGGACCGCCCCCACGGGCAGGACGCCATCCTCGTCACCCGGTACCTCGAATACTCGATGTCCTACCGGTACCTCTTCTCCCGACCCACCGGGCGCCACTCCGTGGCCCAGTTGCTCGACACCCTCGTCGTCCTGCTCGTCCGGCTGCACCTGGCCGGGATCTTCTGGGGCGACTGCTCCTTGTCCAACACCCTGTTCCGGCTCGACGCCGGCACCCTGGCCGCCTACCTGGTCGACGCCGAGACCGCCGAACGTCATCCCCAGCTCTCCGACGGCCAGCGCAGCTACGACGTCGACCTCGCCCGGGAACGGGTCGGCGCCGAACTGCTCGACCTGCAAGCCGGCGAACTGCTGCCCGAACAGATCGATCCGATCGAAGTGGCCAACAGCCTCCCGCCGCGGTACGAGGCGTTGTGGAACGAGGTGACCCGAGAGGAGGTCTTCCGGCGCGAAGAACAGCGTTACCGGATCGCCGAGCGGCTGCAACGGCTCAACGACCTCGGCTTCGACGTCGGAGAGGTCGAGCTCGTCACCCTGCCCGACAGCAAGGTCAAACTGCGGGTGGAGACCCGGGTCGCCGAACCCGGAAACAACCGCCGAGAACTGTTCCGGCTCACCGGACTGGAAGTTCAGGAACGCCAGGCTCGCCGACTGCTCAACGACCTGCGTGGCTTCCGCGCCTACCTGGAAGAAACCCAGGGACCAGTAGCCGAGAACGTCGCCGCCCACCGCTGGCTGGCCGAGGTGTACCAGCCCGTCATCGACGCGATCCCACCGGAACTGGTCGGCCGACTCGAACCCGCCGAGGTCTTCCACGAAGTCCTCGAACACCGCTGGCTGCTCTCCGAACGCGCCGGGCGAGACGTGGGCACCATGGCTGCGGCCCGGTCCTACTTCCAAGGTGTGCTGTCTAGGATTCCCGAGGAGGTTACGACAGCCTCGGTGATCGCCAAGCGGCAGCAGCCGAATGCTCGATGAGGCGCGACGGCGGTCAATCAGAAAGAACGTCCTCAATGTTGGTGCGCCACTGTCCGATCAGAGCAGCGTCCTCATCCTCGGAAAGCGGGCCGCAAACACTCTTGAGGTCATCGATCAGGTTGCGCACCGAGACAGCCATGTGATGGCCCCGCGGAGCAGACTCCAATGCGCCTGCCAATCCGCCCAAGATGATGACAGCCTCCACGAGCGCGCCGCGCTCAACACTGACCGGCCGGCTGTACGTGTCGTCGATCGAGTGTGACGGCACCGGCGGAGGGTTCTGGGCGGGCATCGTTTCCCCTGCTCATCGCTACAGACGATCTTGATTCAAGCATGACGGCCAGGAACCGACCTCGTATCAGGCAGGCGACCGGCGCCCGCCGCGGACCTGGCGACAAGGACAGCGTAAAGCCAGACCAAGCGGCGCTCAGGAGACCAGCCGATCCGACTGCGGCTGCCGCGCCGCCGTAAGCACGCATCGCGACAATGTCAGCAAACCGGAGCCCACGGCCCGGTTCATCCTTCCGCCGCCTCCGCGACGGCCGGCTACGCGGCGATCGTGGGTCAACCAGCGGTCCGCGGTGTGCCCGACCGCACGATCCGTCAGCCAGCAAGACAACACCGTCCGAAGGCGCGAAAGCGCGCTAGTCGTGAGTCGAGTCAGCTATTTGTCGCGCCAACTTTCCGCCACCGACCGGGTCGAGTTCGATGCCCATCTCGTCGTGCATGCGGCGCAGTTCAGCCAGGATCTCACTCGCGGGATGCCCGGCGTGCGACTCCCGCAACTGGTCGATCCGCGCTTCCAGTACGGCCATCGCGCCGATCTGCCGACCGAAATCACCATGAAACTGAAAATCGGGTGTGGACGACACGGCTGCCTCTCTACGGTTGGTCGGTTGTGGCGGCGGATGCAGCCACCTGGTCAGTGAGGACCGAACGTCGCTCGCTGCTTGGGCCTCGCCGCTCACCCAGGCGGTAGCCGCGATGCATCCAGTCCGTGCTCTGCTGTCGTCACCGCGCCCCTGCATAGCCGAGCGATCACGTTGGTCGCGGCTGGTTGAGGGCTGCCTCCAACTGACCGCGAAGGCGTTCTGTGACGGCCGCCGGCAGCTCCGTCATCGGTCTTGGGTCGCTCCAGGGAGGGCGGGTCGGTAGCGGCTCGCGCGCTGGGTCGCGGGGGATGACGTGAACATGCAAATGCTGGTTGGCGTTGCCGAGCACGGCATAGTTGATGCGAGCGGCTCCTACGAGTGGGCGCAGAATGCGCCCGAGGGACGCGACGTCGGACCAGACGTCTTGGAGGTCGGCAGCATCGAGATCCTCAAGGTGTTCGGCGTGCCGGTTGAAGACCAGGATCGCACGCCCAGGAAACCGGGCGTCGCTGTAGAGCCCGAGCCTGGTGGCCCGGAGCGACGGTGCGTCCACCGGCAGGTAGAGGCGGAAGCCGCATGTGGGGCAGGACCAGGCGTCGGGCACAGACGTTCCTTACGGCAGGCGATGCGTCAGAAGGTCAAGTACTTCCGGGTCAGGGCCTGCAGCGTCACGTTGGACCGCCCGAGCGGCTCGGTGGACATGAACAACTCCTCCAACGCGTTCTGCAGGTCCATCGTCCGGTCCCGGGCGGCCGCGAACTCTTCCGGAAGATCAGCAGCGCCGGGGCTGTCGACGCCCTTGATCGCGCTGCGCCACGCCTTGTTCTCCTGCCAGCCTTGAAACTGGTCAGCGATCGCGAGGACGTCGCGGAGCGCACCGGCGGTGGCGCCTTTGGGATTGACGTACTGGTGCAGTTGGGCAAGCCGCGCCAGGGGAGGCATCGCGAACTGCTTCATCAAGTACGCGCGCGTGGTGTCCTTCTGCTCGATGACCGGCATGAAAAGGGACATGATCGACCCGGCGAACGTCCACTTTCGGGACGTGCGCACTTTGATGTACCGCAGGCCCCACTTTTGGCCTTCTATCTCCTGCCAACGCTTGGCCTGGTAGTCCACCGCAATGGTGCGCCAAAACCGCACCATGTCGTTGAACAGGAACCTGGGGACCCGGGGCTCATCGGCGCCGGCATAGTCGTACAGGTACCGGCTGAGAATGGAAGAGACGAGCGCTTCGTACCGGCTGTGCTTGTTCAGCCACTCGCTCTCCTGGAGCACCAGGATGCGCCGAGAAAGCGACTTGTTGGTGTCTTCGTCAAGCCCGATCTGATTGACCATGTCCGGAGCACCCACGACTACCCCGAACAGATTGGAGGCGCCGGGCTCGGCCGCCGCGATCGTCGTCAACGCCGACCGCGCCGCCTTGCGGAAGGTCTGAATGATGCTCGGGTTAGGAACGATCTCGTTGGCCACCACGAGGTAGTCGAAGTCGCTTCCAGGAGCCATCTCGTCGCGGGCCATCGACCCAAAGGCGACGATGTCCAACCCCTGGCCCGTGGTGAAGCCCCCCAACTCCTCGTCGAGATACCGGTCCACCTCGGCTCGTGCGTCCGCCAGAGTCTGTTGGGTCCTGGCGGCCGCGGATGCGAGGTTGGCCAGGTCCACGTCCAGTCGTGTTTGGGTCTCGACGAGGACCGGGTGCATGCGGTCAGGCCACGTCGGACGTCAAGATTTCGGCGGCGTTGTCGTGTAGTGCTCCGAGTGCTTCGGCGACGCGCAGGGCCCGCTCGATCGACCAGTGGTCTTGCCACAGGAGGGCCTCGACCCCGGAGGGGGCAAGCCCCAACTTCTCGGCGATTTCTCTCCGGTCCCGCTGCTGAATGATTTCCTTGGCGCGCTTTTCTAGGCGCTCGGCGAGGTCACGCTCGATGTGACCAGGCTCGGTGAGGAAAGCGGTCATCGTCTTCTCCTGGGGTAGCGGACGGGGCCTATCTGCACTATCGGCGTGTCGTCTGCCGGTCATGACTGATCAGCCGGCTGGCGATCTCGTCCTTGATGGCTTCCCGCTGGGCGGGCGGTAGGGGAGTGGCTGGCTGGTCGGTCTGCCACGGCGACAACCCCGGCGCTGGGTCGAGGGTCCACCGCCGCGGGATGAGGTGGAAGTGCACGTGTGAGATCACGTTGCCCAGCACTGCGTAGTTGATCCGATCCGCCGCCACGGCGTCCTTGATGGCCACCGCGGCCCGGCGTGCATCCGCAAGCGCGGCACTCGCCAAGTCTTCCGGCATGGTGGCCAAGTCATCGAAATGCTCGTGCACGACCAGCAGGCAGCGCCCGGGATACCGGGCGTCGTCGTAGAGGCCCAGCGTGGACACCTCTAGGTCGGCCACCGGATGCCACAGCGACATGCCACACCGGCTGCAGGTGTAGGAGGGGCGCCGGGTCATGCGCTCATCAGACAGCCCAGGTACGACAGGTTCTGGTCGACAGGCCGCCTGGTGTTGCGGTCGAGACAGACGCGCCCTTGCGAGGCATCCGAGGTATCGCGACGTGCCTGCTGCAGTCGGCACCTGTCCTGCGGACGTGTCCTGGCATCGCCGACGAGGGCTGCGCACAAGGGCCAGCCGGCGTATGCGGCACCTCTTGAATCAGGGGTCTTGCGGTCCGCGGACCTCATGAGGGAAGTGTCGGGGCCGCCCCTCGCGACGGCCACCCGTCCGCACCCGCCCCGAGCTCTCACCTGCGTCGTTCTAGCAGGTCCCCGCCAGTAAGGGTCGACCTGCCCCTTCGCCCGCCGCGATTCTCCTGAGAGCTGACCGCGTCGAGTGCCGAACCTCACCGCAAGCAGGGTGGGGATGAGGTGCTTGCCGACGGACTCGCTCGGCCAAGGCTCACCGGAAGTCGTGGCGCTGCGGAGCCTGACCCGAAGCCTGGGCACCTGAGTTGCAGTCATGGCGCCTCGGGGAGAAGCCCTGCATGTGCCCGGCCGAGCCGCCGGAGTCCTGTCGCACGTCGGTAGGGCCGGCCCCACGGCTCCCCCGCCTCGGCCATCACGGTAGGAGTCAAACTGCGATCTATCGCGTTATCGCCTTCCCCCGACTTGGTGACAGCGCTGCAGCCGTCAGCCCGCCTCGCCACGCGATTCGACGTCCGAACATCTTCGATTGCTATTCCAGTTCGACCTGCGGTGCAGTCGCCGATCTCATGGACATCGGGGGGGACACCAGCGGTCTGGACGATGGTCGGCAGTTTCACTCCCTCAATACCTCAACGAATAACTCCACGCACCCGCACAAGACAGCCGCCTCAGCCAAAACCGACGGGACCTCCCGGCGACTGGGACAGGATGAGTAAATGGATGCAGCCTCGACGGCGCGAGGCATCAAAATCTCACTTCTCCAGACTAGCTGCCGCGTCCTGCAGCAGCCTGGAGATGCGCTGGCGGGTAAGTCCAAAAAGGACGCCGATTTCTTCCAGTGTCATTCCCTCGCCGCGCAGCGCGGCTGCCTTCGCCTGACGGAAGCGAGTGCCTGCGCCCTCGAATCGAGCGGTCGCGTCTGTGAGGATCTGGACGATGAGGGGGCGACTCTCGCGGGCCACGATCTCTCGGTAGGTCAGTCCCTGCGCCCGACATCCCCGGATGTCGGCGGCCTGCTCCCGAATCAGGGCCATCACCTCAACCATCTGCTCCGCAACGGCGACCAGGTCGGCGAGCGCCCGCAGTGGCGGGTCCTCCGGAAGGCCGCCCGCAGTCACGTGTCGGGGTTGCCCGAATCGGTCGTCGGGTTCCACGGCTGCCCCTCTCTGCGGGTAGGTCGTCGGCCGCTCGACTTCCCCAGTACAGTCGACACGGGAGCGCAACGATCGTTGACAGCTGGGTTCCTCCACGCAACGATCCGGTTCCCGCCGGTGGTGGAAGCAGTCCTCCTGGCGCCGACCTAGTTGCAGTGTGCCGCGCGGCCGCCAGCCACGCGGCACTGGGGCTTGTCCAAACGGAGGGGGAGTGGCTTGACCATGCATGCATCCCCGTCTCCCGATGGCTCGGCCGACCGACAGCAAGCGGCCCCGCTTGCTGATTCCGGGTTCGAAGAAGCCCTGACACACCCCACGGCGGGCGATCGAGAACAGCTACTGCGCCGGGTGACCGAGGCCTTGGTCACCACTCTGGAGCCCGAAGAAGCCGCGGCTCGTTTGTGCGACCTGGTGGTGCCGACCCTGGCGGATTGGGCTGTGGTCACGCTGATGGACGAGGTGCCGAAGCCAGAACAGCGCCGTCGGCTCTGGCACACCGTCAGCCGCCACCGCGATCCCGCCCGGCAAGCCCTCGCTGCTGACTACGCCAGCACCAGGTTGGACGCTCTCACCGATGACGCCCTGCTGGTAAGAGCGGTACGCAACGGCCGCCCGGAGCTGCTGCGCGGCAACGCGACCAAGAAACTGCAGGAGATGCTGCGGCTAGGGCCGGCGCACGACCTGCTGACCGCCCTCGCGCCCGAGCACGTGATGGTGCTGCCGCTGCTCGGCCGAGACGGCGCAACCGGGCTGCTCAGCCTCTTCAACGGCTCCGATCGAGGCCCCTTCGCCGCCGATGATCTCGCCGCTGCTGTCGACATCGCAGCTCGGGCGGGACTCGTCCTCGACAACGCCCGTCTCTACGACGCGCAGAGATCGCTGGCCGAGGCTCTGCAGCGATCCATGCTCACGGAGCCGCCAACCATCGAAGGCCTAGAAGTCGAGGTGCGCTACACGCCGGCGGCGAAGGCGGCCGAGATCGGCGGCGACTGGTACGACTGCTTCATCCAGCGCCGCGGGGTCACCTTCGTCATCGGCGACGTCGCAGGTCACGACATCAGCGCAGCTGCAGTCATGGGCCAAGTTCGCACCCTGCTGCGCGGCATCGGCATCGCCACCCAAGCCAGCCCCGGGCCGCTGCTCGACGCCGTCGATACCACGATGGCAGAGCTCCAGCTGGGCACGCTCGTCACCGCCGTCGTCGCCCACCTCAGCTCGGTTGAGGGCCGTGCACATTCGGGGTGGCAGCTGCGCTGGGCCAATGCCGGCCACCCGCCGCCGCTGCTGGCTCACCCCGACGGTCAGATCACCGTCCTCAACACCACGCCAGACATGCTCCTCGGCGCCGCGACCGGCGTTGTACGCAGCGAGGCCACGGCACCGCTCGAACCCGGCGACATCCTGCTGCTGTACACCGACGGACTCATCGAAACCCGCAGCCGATCCATCGACGACGGCATCGATCTGCTTCGTCGCGTACTGGCCGAGCTCGTCGCTCCAGACGGCGCGCAATCGACACCCGTCAACCTTCACGACCTCTGCGACAGACTCCTCGACCGCGTCCTGTCTTCCGATCCCGAGGACGATGTTGCGCTCCTCGCCGTTCGACCGGTCCTCTAACCCGGGGCTTTACCGCGGATGATCTAAGGGCTGGTCCGGGAGTGCGAAAGGTGCCTCTGACCTGCGCCGCCGGAACCGGGGAGCCGCTGGCCTTTCTGCTGCGGCCAGGGAATGCCGGCTCCAAGACCAGATCCCACGGCCGGTTCATCCTCCCCGCTGCCTTCGCGACGGGAGGCGACCCGGCGATCGCGGGTCAGCCAGCGGTCCGCGGTGTGCCGACCGCACAGTCAGTCAGCCAGCAAGCTGACGACGACGGAGGCGAGATTACGAGCCGTCGCTCGAACCGACGCGGCCCGCGTCAGCCAGCGTGGACACAGGCCTCGCCGCAGCGCCCCCCTTGGCCTTCGGGGTTCAGGATGAGCGTGGTCAGCTCAGCGTGGCCGTCCAGGGCGTGCCGAGCGCCGCCCCCAGTCCGCGCTAGTAGCCTCGGTGCATGCGCGGGTGGGGAGGTCCGGTGCCCCGCGAGTGGTCCGATGCCTGACTACGCCACCTACCTGGAGTCGGCATTTCCGTTCGTGAAGGTGTCCCGGCTGGTTGCCGCCGATCGGCGGGCGCCTGACCCGGCTTACCAGGCACACCGCTGGTGGGCTCGCCGCCCTCCCGCGCTTGTCCGTGCGGCACTGCTCGGCGCGACCCGGCCAGCGAACACGTCGCCACGCTCGTTCTGGCGGACTTACGCCAACCCCGAGCCTCACCTGGCCGGACTAACCGTCTCCGACCCGTTCCTCGGCGGCGGAACCACTCTCGTTGAAGCCGCCCGTCTCGGCGCCCGTGCCGTCGGAACCGATGTCGATCCACTCGCCGTCGCCATCAGCCACCACCAGCTGTCTCCGCCGGACGGCAGCGAAGTGCTCCAGGCGGGCCTGCGCTTGTTCGCTCGCCTTCGAGCCGACCTCGGGCTCCTCTGGCCCGAGCCCGATCCGGGCGCGTGGCAACCCTTGCACTACTTCTTCGCGCCGATGGTGACGTGCCCTACCTGCCGCCACGACTCCCTGCTGTACCGATCGTTGATCCTCGCGCGCAGCGTCGGTCTGCCCGGATCCGTCGTTCGCGACGCCGCCGTCGTAGCCTTCTGTCCCGACTGCCGGCGCCCACAGGACCTGGACGAAGACGCCACCGCACTGAGCTGCTGTGATCGCACTCGACGCCTCACGGAGGCCACCTTCGCCCGCGCCCGGTACACCTGCCCCGCGTGCGGAACCCGCAGTCAGCACGAAGAGCTGCAGACGGCTCGCGCGCGACAAGCACTACTGGCCGTCGAAGAGACCCCTGTCGAGGGCACCCGCAACGGTCGCGCGCGCCGCCGCATCCGGGCCGGTGACCCGTCCGAGCAGGCGATAGAGGCGGCGGCCAGCGAGTGGCTCGCGCAGTCCGGCGTCACCACCCCGGCCGGCGTTCCGCTCACCGCCGCCCTGAACGATCAACGGCCGCTCAGTTTCGGTATCGACACCGTCGGCAGGCTGCACACCTCCCGGCAGCTCGCCTACCTGGCTTGGGCGCAGCACCTCATCGCCGAGATGACCGAAGCCGACGAGGTGAAGAGGGCCCTTCGGCTAGCCGTCTCCAGCACCATCACGTCCAACAACCGGTTGTGTGGCTACGCGACTGACTACGGGCGGCTGGCTCCGCTGTTCAGCGTTCGAGCGTTCGCCCTACCGGCGCTCACCGTCGAGTTGAACCCGCTCAACCCAGACGGCGGGCGCGGAACATTCCTGGCCGCCCTGAACCGCGTTGGCAGGTCGTGTGACCAAACGGTCAAGCGCAGCGTCTTCGATGTGCACGGACAGGTTCAGCCCGTCGTCATGCCGCTGCCTCGGGGACATGCTGCGCACGACGTTCGATGCGCGGATGCCACCGCCGACGACGCGCACCCATCACCCGACAGCGGCGGTCTCGCCGACGTGTGCCTCACCGACCCGCCCTACTTCGACTTCATCGCCTACGACACGCTCAGCCAGGTCTATCGGGCGTGGCATCCGGCCCCCGCGCTGGCCGGAACTCCGCTCCACCCGGACGGTGAGGATGCGGTCGGCTCGTTCGGCACTCGACTGGGCGCCGCGCTGGCCAAGGCGACGGCAACGTGCAAGCCCACCGCCCTGATCGCCTTCACCTACAAGGGCAACAATGACGCCTGGAGCGCCGTAGGGCTGGCCCTTGATGAGGCGAAACTTCGAGTGACAGCGATGTGGCCCGTGCTCGCCGACCCTCACATGGGCCATCACGCCTCCGAGGGAAACTGCGAGTACGACATGCTGGTCGTCGCTCGCCCGATCAGCGCCACCCGAGGCTGCCCCGCGGCTGTCACCAGCCCGCAGCGGTGGATCAGGGCTCTCCGAACGGTCCGAAAGGTGTCGTCCGCGGACCAGAGCAACATGACAGCGGCCCTGTCGATGGCGGCGGGCCGGTGGGGGACCGTCAGTCCCTAACGAGACCCACCGGGGCGTAGCGGCCTACGACCAGCGGAGGCTTGCCGGCTGCGTCTTGACCGTGCCGCGGTCGTCCCAGGACAAGCGGACTGTGCTGCGGAGACGACACCGGATGTCGGCGAACGCCTTCAGCAGTCCGCTTGCCCTCAGCACGTCGATGTCGGTCGGAAGGTGCTGGAGCAACTCCTCGCTGACCAAGACGATCAGCTTGGCTCGGGCTCGGGAGGCCATCACATTGAACCGGTTGAGGGACTGAAGGAACTCGTCCTCATCGGCGATGGTGTCGGGGTCTCCGACTGCGTACGAGGCGACGATGACGTCGCGTTGCTGCCCCTGGAACCGCTCCACGGTGTCCACCGCGGCGCGCACGAGACCAGGCTGAACGGCAGGCAGCACCCGACCGATGAGGGTGCTGATCATGCTCTGTTGTGCTCGGTGCGGGGTGACAACTCCGATGCCGGTGGCGAACAGCGCCTCCACCGCATACGGCGTGTTGGAGGGCGGGACGGGGTGCCCGGTGGGAACGGCCTCGCCGTCCAACTGGTCGGCCAGACGGTTGTGCAGGAGCCACGTCAGTCCGGCGACGACCTGCGCTTCGAAAGGATTGGATTGACCAGACAGGCCGTCTCGGTAGACCAGACAGGTGACCGGCTTGTCCGGGTCGAGTAGCAGCGGCAGGTCTGGCGACCAGACGAGCTCCGAAGGCCAACCGAATGGCGGCTCAACGTCCGCGGGCATCGACCCCAGCAGGTTGAGGCGCAGTCGTGGATTGTGGGCGACCAGGCCCGGCGGATAGTCGGCGTCTCGCGCCAAGGCAACGATTTCGTCGTTGGATCGGTAGTTCACCGTGAGGTTCTGTGACGGCACCTTGTGGTGCTTGGCGATGAAGTCGTAGATGCTCCCCACCAGATGCTCGGTGCCCTCAGGCGGCTCCACCTGATGGATCGGCGGCAGCTGCAGTGGATCGCCGGCGATGACGATGGATCCGCCCGACGCGAGGGTGGCCAGCGGCAGCACGGCGTTGGCCACGTCGACCTGGCTGGCCTCGTCGATGACAATCAGGTCGAACAGGGGAGCGGTCGGCCCGAGGCCCGTGCCCTCGGCGAGCCGGTGGAGCTGGTGCCCGCTGGCGCCCACCACGGTGATTTCGGTTCCTGGGACGGTGAGCCGGTCCTGCAGCGTCTGCTGAGCTGCGTCGGCATGGCGCGAGATGGCGCAGTCGATGACCGGCGCGACCGCCGGTTCGCGGCCGCCCGAGCGGCACCGCCAGACCTGGGCCGGCAGCGACATCCGTTGCACGAGCGCGGCGACTTCGCTGAGCACGTTGTCGATCGCGTTGTAGGTGGAGGACGCGACGAGGATCCGCAGCGGCCTCTGCGCGGTGGCCGCGTCGTACACGGCGCCGGCGATGATGTTGGTGACCGTGCGGCTCTTCCCCGTCCCGGGCGGCCCCCACAGCAGCGCCAGTCGGTGGGTCAGGGCGTGGTCGAAGGCCGACCATTGACTTGCGTTGAGGTCACGTTGGGCGTTGATCAACGCCGCCTTCGCCGCCTGGACGTCCCGAGGGACTGGGGTAGCGGCCATCGCCGGCGCGTCCCACAGCACGTCTTCCACGGGCACGGAGGCGCTGGCCTGAGGGGCAGGAGCTCGACCCAAGGCTCGGGCGGCGATCGGCGATGCCACCGCCTTCGGGGTCCTCCCGATGGCGCGAAGTGTGGCCTCCAGCTTGTCGGAGAAGAAGTCCTTGCTGGTCTTTTCCAGACTGACGTGACGATCCAAGGACAGCAGGCCGCTTCCGAGGAGCGCCTGGCGCGCGAGCGCCTTGTAGGAATCCATCTCAACAACGGCAAGATTGAGATCCCGGTCGAACCGGACCAAGGTGGCGCTCAGGACGTCGGACATGGCCGCGTACTGGTCCTGCCCGAAGTTGGCGAGGATGTTCGGAGCGAGAGGACCTGCGATCTTTCGGACGAAGCGCCCGACCTTCCAGTCCAGAATCTCAACCATGTGCTCCGGTACCAGGGCGCAGAGGAAGTCGCCTTCCTTGAAGTTCGCCTGAGCGCTGTTGGGGCGAACCTCGTACACCTCGTGGTCGAGCGTTCCGGTCATGTTGAGCGCTTGGAACGCGTCGTCTCGTTCGCGGCCGGTGAGCCGCCGGGTGAACCGGGCGGCGACGAACCGTGCTTCCCGTTCGTGCGGCGGCATGGCGCGGCGGCGCGCGGCTTCCTGAGCCTCCACGGCGTGGTTCAACTTGGTGAAGGCCAGCAGCAGCAGTTCGTCGGCGGTCAGCCGGGCGACGTTCTGAGGCGGGGCGAGTACGGACTGACGCGGCGCACGCCGATGCAGCAGGTCCTGTTCACGCAGGTCCTGCCGAAGCCGCTTGGTGACCTCCTCCAGTGCTTGCAGCCGTGTCCCGACGGCTCGCTGGAGGTTCGTGATCGTGTTGGCGAAGTGAGGGCCCCGCCGCCAAACGTCATGAGCACGCTCGCTGGGGATCTGGTCAGACAGCGGGTCTTCCCAGAAGGTCGGCATCCGGAACTGGTCGTACGGGGGTTGGACGCTCCTGGTGTGGTAGAGCCGAGCGGTCCGCAGCAGCGAGTAGTAGTGGCTGATCGGCAGGGCCACCAGCGACCGGACGGCGTCGCCGACGATCGTGATGACCGGGTCAGCCATCAGTCGCCACTGGTGCAGGATTTCCTCCGGCGGGAATAGCCAGGCGAGGGTCCGGAGGCCGTTCGGCGCCGCGAGGATTGCTTCCAGGTGCCGGCCGACGATCCGGCACAAGTGCCGATAGGTCAGGTCGTCCCAGATGTAGAACTGGATGGTGGACAAGTCGCCTGGTGCGGCGCCTCGGCTGGCGTCCTCAGAGCGGACGAACTGAATGATGCTGTCGATCTGAGCGAGGAACTGAAGGAGGACCTCTTCCTCGCGCTTGAGGGTCTTGCTGTCGACGACGAAGGCCTTCGGGCTGTTCCACACCCGAAAGTTCGGTTGGGCGGGTCGAGGCTGACCGAACGGGGTCGGTTCGCGCCAATACCCGCTCAAGCCCAGCGCGAGAGTGATGGCGCTGGATGCATCAAAGTCGGCGGTGATGTACACGCTGAGGTCCGACCACACCGGTAGCACGGCGCTGGTGCCTGACCGCGGAGCGATGCCGGTGGCGTCACCGGAGGTCAGGGATTCCGCCCGACTAGCGATGACAGTCCGCTGTCCGCGAAGCGAGTGGTGCAGATCGAACGCGGGATCTGTGGGCTCAAGGGCGGCGACTGCGCTCACCGTGTCACTGCCGGCTCCCGCCAGGAGCGCGCTTGCGCCGCGGCCGACGAACGCGATCTGCGACAGATGACCGGTCGCGGCCGCAGTCGGCAGGCAGTGCAGCGGATCAACGCCACTGTTCGCTCCCCAGGCCTGGCCGAGGAAGTCGCAGCCACGGCACCGGGAGGTGACGTGATACGGCAACTGCTGCCACGGCTGGCTAAGCACCTCGGGAAGCGTGACGTTGAAAAAGTGCTGGAGGCTGCTGACGAATACCGGCAGCGGTGCCACCTCAAGATCAGTCTGCACCGCCGCGAAGGCGTCGGAGGCGGACAGGGAAATCCCCTGCTCTCTGGCTGCCGTCTGCGCGGTGATGAGGGCGCTCGCCTCGTGATTGCCCGGCCAGATCGCCGGGTCGGGGCAGACCACAAAGTCGCTGTCCAGTTTGTGGTCGACCAGCCATCCGGCGAGGGCGACGCTGTAGTACACGACCTCGGCGAAGTAGCCGGGACCAGGCTGTGCGGTCAGCTTGATGTCGATGATCCTGAGTTGCCGTCGGGCGTCGCCATCGGGCAAGTCGGTGACCGACCCGTCGGCCTTGACGATCCGTGCAGTCGTGCCCGGTGAGCGGATCTCGATCAGGTCCGGGCGCAGGTTGTCGAAGGTGAGCCCGTGCTCGTCGATCAGCGCGGTGACGTTGAAGCCCTCTTGGAAGGCGGGCCCCACCTCGAAGGTGTGCTCTGCCAGGAACGTCTGCGGAATGGCGCCGGTCAGGCTGTCCAGCAGGGGAGTGCTGGCGAACTCGATCCCCGATGCGTTGGAGGAGCGTTTGCGCGTGCCGATGAGGACGTGAGAGCCCATCACCGCATCCAGCTCGGCGAGTCGACTCGCGGCCCACTCATCGCCTGCCTGCGCGATGGCATTGAGCCCCGGAAGCGGAGGCTGCTTGGGAGGCATGCCGAGCGACTGCCTCTCCGGGTTGGCCCGGGTCTCGGGCGCCAACAGGATTCGCAGCTGCTTCTGGCAATCCGTACCGAGGAAGCGCGTCAGCGTGTGCTTTCCCAAGACCGGCACGGCGGGCCTCTCTGCAGAACGTCCATGACACCTTGCGTGCCGCCCAAGCCAACGAATCGGAACTGAGGCGGACGGCAGGCAGAGTAAGCGCCGGTACCGACAAGACTCGTCCGCGACTGTGCCGACGTGTCCCGGTCCCGCGGTGGTGAGACAGACTCGGGCCACGGGCTTCATGCACTCCCGTCGCAACGGCGCTCAAGACCGGTGCAGTCGCGGACCCGTCGGAACTCGTGCGCTGAGCGGTCAGGCCGGCCGTCAGCCAGCGATGAGCGTCCCCGTCAGGCGCTCGCGCAGAGGGAGCCAATGATCGCGCCGGAGCCGGACAGCAGCGCCGGGGTCTCGGCGGCCGTCTGCGTGGCCGCCGGATCGGTCGCTACTCAGCTGCGGGTGTCCGCGACCACGCGTCGCGCATCGACGGCCACCGCCGGGACGATCCGCTCAACGCCGTCGACGCTGGCGGCACCGATGGCGACGTCGGCCACGTCCGCGACGCGCCAGGTCTCGTACCGCGCCACCGGGCACCACCGGTGTCGGGCGATTGCGGCGATCGGAGGGGCGGCCGTCACTAGCTTCCGGCAAGACGAGCAGGTACACGGCGCAAATCCCCTGCTTTCACAGCACTCCTGCGTCCCCCGTCGTCACCGCCACCAGTCCTGCGTCTCGCAGGGGCAGTTCTCTGCTTGGTGTGGTCGCCGACCGGCTCGGGGACTCCATGCGGCTCGGGCAAGCCGCTCCAGCTCCTGTAGCGGGGACCAGAGCGGGTCTCAGAAGCCTTGCGCGTCCATCCACTCGCTCATCGACTTGAGGACGACATCTCCGCTGTAGCACCGATGCGTCTGGTTGTAGGCCAGCAACTTCTGGTTATCCTCGTTGAGGTTGTTGTAGAAGACCTGCGACACGAAGATCGGCTTCTGCCAGCCGTCGTGCGCCTTGGCGGCCAGATGAGCCGCCTCGTTGACCACGTCACCCATGTAGACAACATCGTTGATCCCGCTGCCGTTGTAACCGGCCTTGACCATGAGCGCGCGGCCCCAGGAAGCCCCGATCCCGGCCTTGATGGGAGTCTTGAAGCCAGCAGCCGCCATCTTCTTGTTCAAGAGTTGCATAAGCGAGTTCGCGGTGTACGCGAATCGGAAGACATCGTCGATGTCTTTCTTGTAGGGCGTGTTCACGACAGCCCAGACCGCGTCCCCCGCGATGTTGACCTCTCGGGTCCCAGGGTCGCTGTTGAAGATCGCGACCATCTCCGAGAGGTAGGCCCGGTACACCTTCGCGAGCCGTGGCCGGTCGTAGTGATTGGGCAGAGACGAGGAGTCCCTGATGTCGACGAAGATCGCGGAGCAGTTGGCGTAGAAGCCGTTGGTAAAGGTCAGTTTGTCGCGATCCGGGAGGGAGTCGACTTCTGTGAAGTTCCCGGCGGGCTGCGCCAGGTAGTCGTCGATCCGCTTCGCCGAGGCGACGTAGTCGTAGTCCTTGTAGTTGCTGTCCATGTCAGCCCCCCACTGAGCGGATGGCCAGGATCACGGCGACCCAGGCCAGACTGGCTAGCGCTGCCACGAGGCAGACGACGGCGCGACTGCCCCACGTGTACTTCCGCAACGCCACGTGCGAGTTGGCCCAGACCTGCTCCGCAATCTCCCGGACGAGGTCCTCGCTGGACGCGGTGAGCCGGTGCAGGTCCAGGAAGTACGTGTGCGGCTTCGTCGGGTGCTTCTCGGCGATGTGCTTGTAGTAGAGAGGGCTGATGGGCGCGTCCCCGCGTGCGCCCAGGCGCGGAACCAGTGCGAGGGCCGCGGATGCTCCGGCGACGAGCACGGCGATCGCGCACAGCACTGACGCGATGGCGAGCCACGCACCGATCACGTTGACGCTCTTGACCAGGTTGTAGAGGACGCCGCCGGTCACGCCCGCGGCTGCCAGCGTTGCTCCGGCCTTCGTCTCTGCGTGCTTGATCCAGTCGACGATCAGCCCGAGCGCCTTCCAGGCGTGGTCAGGGTTGCCATCTAAGAGATCGTCGGTGTCCTCGGGAGGTTCAGGAGGAGGCGTCATCGGTCGACGATCACGCCCGGCGTTTCAGCCCGTGCCACTCCCTCGATGCTCATGCCAACACCCTATGAACGACCACCGACACTCCTGTGTCGCTACCGATGGTCGCTTCGTGGCCCGGCCCGCCCGGATCACATGGGAGGCCGAACGCCCCACGGTTGAGAGCGGAGGAAAGGCGTCTTCGTGCTGGCAGTGGCGCTGCTGGCAACGGCGCCGCGCCTATGGCCCTTGGGCGCGACCCATGGCTGCGCACCGGTAGCCCGAACCCGCACCGCACGTCGTGAGCACCTTGATTGGGAAGGCTGATGATCACCACATGGGGATTCCCTGCGAGCCAGTACTTGGGTCACCGGGGATCTCGCCCTCGCACGAGGCGCCCCGACCGGCGACTACCCGGCCGCCGACGGCGTGGTCGCCGTCCTGGTCGCAACCGGAGCCGCCACCGCAGCACTCCTTCTCCGGTGAAGTCACCCCACTCCCGGGCAGGACTGGCCGGTGCCTTCGCGGCGACGTCTGCGCTTAACCAACAGCCGCGGGCTGCCCGCGTCGATACACCTCGTATGGAGATTTACGAGTTCGATGGAGACCGCGCCGAGACCGACCTCATCAGCCACATCATCACCACGGAGGCGCCCCGCCTCCGGGCCGATAGTGGCGTTGTCGTCTGCGGCCGAGAAACCGCCCTACTGGAACGGCTCGCCATCGCGCTGGCCACCGCCGCCGGACGGACGCTTGTCAGCCACCTGCCGGTCGCATGCCACACGATCTATTGCAATGCCATCACCAGCGGACCACCGGTCGTCCTACTCGCCGTCCTGACGCCGGCCCGTGCGCTGACCTTCACTCACAACGGCGGGATGGCCGACTCTGATCGGCCTGCCGGTGACCGCGCCGTCCGAACCTTCATCGCGGGTGCTCGGTACATTCACCTTGCCCGCGACAACCAACTTCAGTGCCTCCGTGCCACCACCGGAGAACTTGCAGAGTGGGCACCAAAGCATCTCGGCGACGCCTCCTGAGCGCCGGTCCATGATCGGTGAGCAGGTTGATTGCGGCGCGTCCTCGGCGACGGTGGCTGCTGGCGCCGCTGACCCTGCAGCGCCCGTGGCCGCGGACCGCGGCACCGCGGCCAGGTCGGAGATGCTTGTGGGATACCGGGGGACCTCATACTGTTGGTGCGGACGACGCGCTGACCAGCGAAGACGTCCTGCAGGGCTCGATACCAAGATCATTACAGTCTCGTTTGCAGTCTCATTCACATGAGAGTTCCCAGCTGATGGCGAGGCCCGCCGGGATGTCCCGCGGATTCCCGCGGAATGTCCCGGCGGGCTCGCCGAAGTGTCAGCGGGTTCGACACCGACGGTCCGCCCACGGGCGGTAGTGATCGCCAACATGGCAACAGCCGTCCAGCCGCCCCGGCCCTCCACGGAGGGCTGGGGCGGCTCTGCATGTGACGTGCAGATCGACCCGCTCGTCACCCGGGAGCGCCGACCTGCGCAGCCTGACCGGGATGCTGCCGTGGGCTCGGTGGGAAGGGGCGGTGCACGGCCGCGTCGACCGATCGACCTTGCGACACCGGCCACGCGAAACGCCCGCTGCGCGATCGTCATGGCGCTCCTGCCGGTGGATCTGTCGGGACAGCCTGGCCCTCGTCACGGCGGAAGCGGATGATTCGGCCGTTCCAGCCGGACGGTCGGATGAGGAGTCATGGGGCGCCACGTGAAGATCCAGGAGCTGATGGGCATCGGCAAGCGCTACGACCTCGGCGTGCTGGGAGGTGGTCAACGGGTGTCTGTCGTCCTGCACAAGGACGGGCACCGGGAGCTGTACGCCTTCGAGAAGTCGGCCGAGGAGCCGAGCGCCGTGCTGGAACTGTCCGACGACGAGTCCCGCATGTTGGGGGCGGTACTGGCCGGCACCTACTTCGAGGACTGACGTGCTGCAGGCTGCGGCCGCCGGCGAGACCGCCGGCTTCGGTGAGAACGAGCTCGTCACCATCGGCGCCGTGCTGCTGCTGGCCGCCCTCCTGGCTCGCCTCGGGCAGCGGCTCAGTCTGCCGACCATCCCGTTCTTCATGGCCGCGGGCATCCTCCTCGGGCCCAGCGTGCCGGGGATCGTGCTGGTCGACGACCCGGTGGACCTCGAGCTGCTCGCCTCGCTCGGACTGATCCTGCTGCTGTTCCACCTCGGGGTCGAGTTCCCGGTGCAGCAGGTGGTCCGCAGCGGGCGCCGGCTGCTGTTGGTGGCCACGGTCTACATCGTGCTCAACGTCGGCGCCGGCATCCTGCTCGGGCTGGCCCTCGGATTCGGGGCGCAGGAGGCGCTCGTCATCGGCGGCGCCGTGGGCATCTCGTCGTCGGCGATCGTGACGAAGGTGCTGATCGAGCTGCGTCGGCTGGCCAATGCCGAGACGCCGGTCGTGCTCGGCATCATCGTGGTGGAGGACATCTTCCTGGCCGGTTACCTCGCGCTGCTCTCGCCCATCATCGGGGGAGCGGAGACCCCGCTGGCACTCCTCGGCGACATCGCACTCAGCTTCGGCTTCCTCCTCCTGCTCGTCGTCGTGGCCCGCTTCGCCGCCGGCGCGGTCGCGGCCGTGGTGCACAGCCGCGAGGACGAGCTGCTCGTCATCGGCGCCCTCGGCCTGGTGCTGCTCGTGGCAGGCACCTCCGAGGAGCTCGGCGTCTCTGACGCGATCGGAGCGCTGATGATCGGACTGGTCATCAGCCGGACGTCGTTGAGCGAGAGGGTCGAACGTCTGGTGCGGCCGCTGCGGGACGCCTTCGCCGCGGTCTTCTTCATCGCCTTCGGCGCCAGCATCGATCTCGGGGCCATCGGCTCCGTGCTGGTTCCGGCGCTGATCGCCGGCTGCCTCACCCTGGTGCTCAACCTGGCGGCGGGGGTCTTCGCCGCCCGCGTGTACGGCTACCACCAGCGTGCGGCCGCCAACCTGGGCCTCACGCTGCTCGGACGCGGGGAGTTCTCCCTGATCCTCGCGACCCTGGCCGTGAGCGCGGGGCTGGACGACCGGTTGGCCTCCTTCATCGCTGTCTACGTGCTGCTCCTGGCGGTGGTCAGCCCGCTGGCGGCGGCGAATGCGGCATGGGTGGCTCGCCGCCTGCCCGACCGCTTGTTCCGGGAGAACTTCACCTACGTCCGCGGCGAGACCATGGCCAGCTCCTGCACCCATCTCGACACCGTCCGGCAGGTCGAGCCGAAGACCCCGGAAGGCTGCGAGGAGTGCCTGGAGATCGGGGACACGTGGGTCCACCTCCGGTTGTGCCTGAACTGCGGACACGTCGGCTGCTGCGACGACTCCAAGAACAAGCACGCCGCGGCCCACTTCCGCGAGGAGGACCACCCGGTCATCCAGTCCCTGGAGCCGGAGGAGTCATGGCGTTGGTGCTTCGTCGACAAGATCCTGATCGACCCCGGAGCGACCGGGACGTCCGGAGAGCAGGCGCAGGGAACGCGGACCTGAGGGCGGTTCGGCGACCGGGCAGGCATCGAGCGGGCCGGCCCCGACCCGCGCCGGCGACCGGACAGGGACCGGCCCTGTCGTGCACGCCCCGGGGATCGCGCCGCGAGTCGGCGAACGGCCATCAGCCCGGGCAGTTCACGGGGACGTGGTCGAAGTGGTTCGCCGTCACGCTCCGGGCACGTCGCCGGCCACTCGATCCGCGGCGGCCTGAGTGCGGGCGAACCGCTCCCGCTGAATGGGCGATCACGGCGGTGGCGCGCGGTCCGTGCCGCCGCTGTTACGGTCCGCCGCATGACGGAGCTGGCGCGCACCGCCCGCCTGGACGTCCTGGTCGAGGGCTACGTGCGCATGCCGCACGTGGCGGGCACGGTCAGCCTGGTCCGGGACGCCGGCCGGGTCGTCGTCGTCGACCCCGGCATGGTCGCCGACCGGGACCTCATCCTGGCCCCGATGCGCGAGCTCGGCGTCCGCCCCGAGGACGTCACCGACGTCGTCGTCAGCCACCACCACCTCGACCACACGCTCAACGTCGCCCTGTTCCCGGTGGTCCCGGTACACGACTTCCAGTCCGTCATCGAGGGCGACACCTTCACCCGCCGGGCCGCCGAGGGCACGCAGCTGACGCCGGCCATCCGGCTGCTGGCCACGCCCGGGCACACCCCGCAGGACATCACCACCCTCGTCGGCACACCCGACGACGTCGTCGCCCTGACCCACCTGTGGTGGACCGAGGAGGGCCCGGCCGACGACCCCTACAGCCACGACCGCGACGAGCTGCGCCGGCAGCGGGAGCGCGTGCTCGACCTCGCCACCCTCGTGGTCTGCGCCCACGGCGCGCCCTTCCGCCCCGGCCCGGCCACCGTCCGGTGACCGACCGCCGGCCAGGGGCCGGCAGACACGCGCGGGCCGCGCAGACGCCAGCGGGCCGCGGGAACGACCTAGCCTCCGCCCGGTGAAGCAGCTGCTGCGGTTCGCCTGGATCGAGGCGCAGTGCTGCCTCTTCGCCGTCCTCTTCTTCGTCGGCCTGGCGCTGGTCCGGGTGGTGCCGCTGCCGATCGACGCCGCCGACGCGCTGCTGCTGTGGTCCCTCGGCGTGACGCTGGCGCTGTGGCTGCTCCGCTGGGAGACCGGCCGCGAGGTCGCCGTCATCTTCGGCTTCCACCTCGTCGGCCTGGTGCTCGAGCTGTTCAAGGTCGCCCAGGGGTCGTGGTCCTACCCGGACACCGGTCTGGCCACGGTCGGCGGGGTCCCGCTCTACAGCGGCTTCATGTACGCCGCGGTCGGCAGCTACGTCTGCCAGGCCTGGCGCCGGTTCGACCTCCGGATCGGCACCTACCGCGCGCGCAGCACCGCCGTCGTCGCGGCGCTGGTCTACCTCAACTTCTTCACCCACCACGTCACCTGGGACGTCCGGCTGCCGCTGGCCCTCCTGCTGCTCGCCGTCACCTGGCGGACCGGGGTGCACTTCACGGTCGGCCGGCGGCGCTACGTGATGCCGCTCGCGCTCTCGTTCGTGCTCATCGGCTTCTTCCTCTGGGTCGCCGAGAACGCCGCCACCCTGCTGCGCGCCTGGCAGTACCCGTCGCAGGAGTCGGTGTGGACGCTCGTCCACGCCGCCAAGCTGGGGTCGTGGTCGCTGCTGGTGGTGGTCAGCATCGTGCTGGTCGCGGCGGTGAAGGCCCGGGAGGGGCAGCTGTACGGCCGGCCCGGTGACCGGACGGTCTTCCGGGCCTACGAGGCGCCCGAGGTGCCCCCGCTCCCCGCGCCGCTCGCCGACCGGGTGCCCGCCGCCGGTGCCTAGCTAGCCCCAGAGCCCCGGCGACGGTGCCGGCCCGCCGGTCATCGAGGCGCGTCGGCGGCGGAACTCCTCGACCTGCCGGTAGGTGACGCCGCCCAGCCGCAGCGACACGACCCGGCCAGCGGCGTCCCGCTCCAGCGGCACGAGCTCGCCGGCCGGCCCGAACCCCGGTTGCGGGGCGACCCGCAGCGTGCCGGCGTCGACCACCTGCAGCTCCTCGACGCCGGGCAGGGGGTCGGGCCAGGTCGGCCGTACGAGCACCAGCCGCCCGGCGAGCTCGGCGACGTCGACCACGCCCCAGAGCCCGGCGAACCGGCCGGTGGACGACGACGGTGGCGGGCTCCCGGGGGGCGCGGCCGGCACCTCGGTGCGCGGGTGCAGCGCGACGTCGACCAGCTTCACCAGCCCGGTCGCCAGCTCCTCGGCGGGGCCGTCGATCGCGTTGGTGAGCACGCTGACGACCAGCCCGTCGGCCGGGTCCACGAAGGTGACGGTGATCTGCCCGGGCCACCCACCGCTGTGCCCGACCAGCTGCCGCTCGCCCACGGTGGTCAACGCCAGCCCCAGCCCGTACCGGCCGACCTCGGTGCCGTAGGCGGTCACCACCGACTCCAGCCGCTGCATCACCCGCTTGGCGTCGTCGCCGAGCAGCCGGTCGTCCCCGAGCACGTGGGCCGAGCCGTAGAGGGCGAGGTCCTCGGCGGTGGAGAAGAAGCCGGTCGCCGCGGCGAAGGCGCCGGTGCCCCCGGAGCCGAGGGGCTCGCGGGTCTCCTCGCCCAGCAGCAGCCCGGTGTGCCCGCTGACGTGCTCGTCGGCGCGGGCGGGCTCGTGGTCGGCGCCGGTGCGGGTGAGGCCGAGCGGCTCGAGGATCCCGCGGCGGACCGCCTGGGCGTAGGGCACGCCGGTGACGGCCTCGATCGCCAGCCCGACCAGCGCGTAGCCGACGTTGGAGTACTTGAAGTGCTCGTTGCGGCGCAGCACCGGGCCCGCCCGCAGCGCCGCCGCGATCACCCCCGCCCGGTCGGGGAAGGGCTGCTCCAGCTGCCAGAAGTCGGCGTCGGCGCCGTCCCGGGTGACGCCGGCCTGGTGCCCGAGCAGCTCCCGGACGGTCACCCGGGCCACCGGCGAGGCGCCCGCCTCGAGCTCCGGTACGTGGACCCCGATCGGGTCGTCGAGCCGCATCCGCCCCGCTTCGACGAGCTGCAGCACCAGGGTCGCGGTGAACGTCTTGGAGTGCGAGGCGACGCGGAACAGGTGCTCGGGGGTCAGCGGGGCCGCGGTCGAGACGTCGGCAACCCCGAACGCGGCCGACAGCACCAGTTCGCCGCCGTGGCGGACGGCGACCTGCACGCCGGGGACGCGGCGGTGCCGCACCTGGGCGTCCAGCCACGACCGCAGGTAGCCGCCGGCGGCGCGGATCGTCTCGGTGCGGGTCGTCACGGCCGCCCAGCCTACGAGCGTGCGGCAGACGTCACAGAGCGCAATCGGAAGATCACGTTCCGGTCACGGATGGATGACGCCGATGACGTCCCCGGTCACCGCCGGCCCAGCCGCTCACCGCCGAGCGCCCCGCACCCCGTTCCCGGTGACCGCTCCTCGCACCGACTCCGAACGGATCCCCGCTCCACCATGTCCGCCGCTCTCGGCATCCTCGCGGCCACCCTCAGCATCTCCGTCGTCTGGCCCCAGGTCTGGCGGTCCTGCCGGCACCGCCGCACCCTCGGCCTCTCACCCACCAGCGCCTGGCTCGCCGTCGCGCTCAACCTCTGCTGGCTCGCCTTCGGCCTGCTCTCCGATGATCCCGTGCAGATCGTCACCAACGCCGTCGTCGGCACGGGCAACGCCGCCGTCCTCGTGGCGCTGCTGCTCACCCAGCCCCGGTTGCGCGCCCCGCACGTGCTGCTGCGCACCGCTCCGGGCGCCGCCGTCCTCGCCGCGCTGGCCGCCGGGGGGCTCGCCGGCACCGGGTTGCTCGGCACCGACCCGGCGGCGGCCGCGGCGCTGCTGGGCGGGGTCGCGTCCGTGGTCGGCGCGGCGGCCGCGCTGCCGCAGCCGGTCAGCCTGCTGCGCGACCGCACGCAGGACCTCTCCGGGCTCTCGCCGGCGCGGTGGTGGCTCGGCTCCGGCGCCTGCGCCGCCTGGACCGGTTACGGCTGGTGCCTCGACCAGGCCGCGGTGTGGCTGTCGGCCGGCGTCGGGCTGTGCTGCTCGCTGGTCGTCTGCGGGATGCTCCGCGCCCGGCGGGCCATCGGTTCAGCCTCCGCAGCGGGGGACGTCGCCGGCGTCGAGGGCCCACTCCGGCAGGTCGGCGCGGAAGGCGTCGCGCACCGGCGTGGACCCGGTCGCGCGCCAGTCCACCCGGCCGCCGACCTCCGGCTCCTCCTTGGCCCACTCGAACCAGTTGATCATCGCCAGGCGGGGCAGCCGCTCGGCCAGCCCCGGGTCGAACAGCTGCCGCCACCAGGTCTGCTTCACGGCCAGCTCGCCGTCGCCACCGCCGTCGGGGGCGAAGAACGCCGCGGTCTCCGGGATGGCCACCGGCTTGCCGTACCGCTCGCCGTACTCGGCGTAGAAGTCCGGTAGCCCCCGGTCGTCCCCGCCCCGCCCGGCGTAGGTGCCGGTCAGCTGGGCGAGGAACTTGCCCGGCTCGGGCACCTCGTTCTCCCCCCACGGGTGGGCGTCGCCCCAGTGGTAGAGCGACATCCCGACCCAGTCGACGGCGTCCTCGCCCGGCCAGTACGGGGCGTAGGGGTCGTCGGCCGCCGAGACCACGCCGTCGCCGTCGGTGTCCAGCGCGGCGACGTCGGCCGAGGCGCTCGCCGCGTGGACGCCGCCGGTGAACGGGTACCCGCCGCCGTAGTTGGGCGCCCACATGACCGCCGAGCCCGGCGCCCCCGCGTGGACGGCGGCGGCGATCCGCCGGAACGCCTCGACGTAGGCGCCCGGCTGCTGCCCCCACGGGTACCAGGAGCCGTTCATCTCGTGGGCGAAGCGCACGACCACCGGCACGCCCCGCTCGTTGTAGCCGGCCAGCCGCCCGGCCAGGGCTGCGGACGCGTCGTCGGTGACGGCGGCCAGCCCGTCGTGCGGCTCCAGGGTGAGCAGCAGCAGGCCCCCCTCGCCCCGCACCTGCTCGACGGCGGCGTCGAGGTTGCGCTCGTCGGCGGGGGAGAAGGGGAAGCCGGTGAAGGAGACGGCGACGGCGGGGCGGGAGCCCAGCGCGGCGGAGTGCTCGGTCAGCGTGCGGTCGCCCCAGTCCAGGTTCACCCCGAGGTAGACCCCGTCGGCTGCACCCGGCCGCGTCAGCTCGGCCGCCGGGCACACCGGCCCGGTCGCCCCGCTGGTACCGGCGCCCGGCGTCCCGCACCCGGACAGCAGGGCGGTGGTGGTCACGGCGGAGAGGGTCAGGGCCGGCAGTCGTCGCACACCGTCCCATCGGACGACGGGCGCCGCGGCTGAAGCGGGGCGCACCGGTGGGATCCTGGGGCCGTGGAGGTGGTCATCCTCCCCGGGCCCGACGAGGTCGCCCGGGTCGCGGCGCGGCGGATCGCCGAGGCGGTCCGCCGGCGCCCGGACGCCGTGGTCGGTCTCGCCACCGGCTCCTCGCCGCTGGGCCTCTACGCCGAGCTGGCCCGGCAGGTCGCCGCCGGGTGGCTGGACGTCTCCGGCATCCGCGGCTTCGGGCTCGACGAGTACGTCGGGCTCCCGCCGGGGCACCCGCAGAGCTACGCCTCGGTCCTGCGGCGCACCGTCGTCCAGCCGCTGGGGCTCGACCCCGCCCGGGTGCACGTCCCCGACGGCGGCGCGGCCGACCTGGACGCGGCGGCGGCCGGCTTCGAGCGGAGGATCGAGGCGGCCGGTGGCATCGACGTGCAGATCCTCGGCATCGGCGCCAACGGGCACATCGGTTTCAACGAGCCGACGTCGTCCCTGTCCTCGCGCACCCGCGTCAAGACCCTCGCCCCCCGGACGCGGGCGGACAACGCGCGCTTCTTCGGCTCCCCGGAGGACGTCCCGGTGCACTGCCTGACCCAGGGGCTGGGCACGATCCTGGAGGCGCGGGAGCTGGTGCTCGTCGCGCAGGGGAGGGCCAA
The DNA here is from genome assembly GCF_021698995.1 of Blastococcus sp. KM273129. Taxonomy (NCBI): domain Bacteria; kingdom Bacillati; phylum Actinomycetota; class Actinomycetes; order Geodermatophilales; family Geodermatophilaceae; genus Blastococcus; species Blastococcus sp. KM273129. The sequence goes on from NZ_SSXB01000001.1 coordinate 173,288, forward strand.
GGCCGACGCCGTGGCGGCCGCGGTGGAGGGCCCGCTCAGCAGCATGTGCCCCGCCTCGGTGCTGCAGCTGCACCCCCGGGCCGGGGTCTACCTGGACGAGGCGGCGGCCGCACGGCTGCGGCTGGCCGACTACTACCGCCACACCTGGGCCCACCGGCCGGGCGGGGGTTGATGCCGGCGGGCCGCACCCGCTCGCGGGCGGAGGGGGTGGCGACGCCGACGGCGATCGATCCGCCGCGGGGGTCAGACCCGGTCGTCGCGCTTCAGCCGGCCGTACGCGGCGGTGGCGAGGAGCAGCAGCACGCCCACGAGCAGCAGCCAGATCAGGCCCTCGACCACCGCGAGCACCGCGCCGACCACCGAGAGCACCAGCCACGCGACCAGCAGGAACCCGAGCACGCGCAGCAGCACAGGAACCTCCAGGGGCCGGGTGGACGCGTCCACCCTGGGCGGCGGACCTCCCCGGGGGCGGTGCGGCGCGTGCGGCGGCGGTGCCGCAGGATCGGCGCATGGCCTACTCCGCAGCCGACGACCGCTACGACTCCATGACCTACCGCCGCACCGGGCGGAGCGGGCTGGACCTGCCCCTGCTCAGCCTGGGCCTGTGGCACAACTTCGGCGACGACGTGCCGTTCGACCGCCAGCGGGACATCCTGCGGCGGGCCTTCGACCTGGGCATCACCCACTTCGACCTGGCCAACAACTACGGCCCGCCCTACGGCAGCGCCGAGACCAACTTCGGGCGGCACCTGGCCGACGACTTCCGGCCCTACCGGGACGAGCTGGTCATCTCCACCAAGGCGGGCTACGACATGTGGCCCGGGCCGTACGGGCAGGGCGGGGGCTCGCGCAAGTACCTGCTGAGCAGCCTGGACCAGTCGCTGGCGCGGATGGGGCTGGAGTACGTCGACATCTTCTACAGCCACCGGCCCGATCCCGCGACGCCGCTCGAGGAGACGATGGGGGCACTGGACACCGCCGTCCGCTCCGGGAAGGCCCTCTACGCCGGCATCTCGTCGTACTCGCCCGAGCAGACCCGGCGGGCCGCCGCCATCCTCGCCGACCTCGGCACGCCGCTGCTGATCCACCAGCCCTCGTACTCGATGCTCAACCGCTGGATCGAGCGGGAGCACCTGCTGGACGCGCTCGCCGACGTCGGGGCCGGCTGCATCGCCTTCTCGCCGCTGGCCCAGGGCATGCTCACCGACAAGTACCTCGGGGGGGTGCCGGAGGGGTCGCGGGCCAGCCAGGGCAAGTCGCTCTCGCCCGACCTGCTCACCGAGCAGGCGCTCACCCACGTCCGCGCCCTGGACGGCCTGGCCCGTGAGCGCGGGCAGTCGCTGGCCCAGATGGCGCTGGCCTGGGCGCTGCGCGACCCGCGGATGACCACCGTGCTGATCGGGGCCAGCAGCGTGGGCCAGCTGGAGCAGAACGTCGGGGCGCTGGGGAACCTCGCGTTCACCGACGACGAGCTCGCGGCGATCGACCAGCACGCCGTCGACGCCGGCATCGACCTGTGGGAGGGCCCCCGCACCGCCTGACCCGCCTGTGGACGACGGGTCCGGGGCAGGGTCGTTCCTGCCTAGGGTCCGCGGCGTGGGTGATGGCCTCGAGGTGGAGACGGCGGTCCTGCGCGATGCGGGGCGGGCCCTGCTGGTCGTGCACGGTGAGTTCGACCGCGCGCGGGACACCGCCGACGTCGGCGGTGACGTCATCGCGCACGACCGGCTGCGGGAGCGGCTGCGGGAGTTCGGCACCGGCTGGGACCGCCGGCGGACCGAGATGGCCGAGCTCATCGCGGGGCTCGGCCAGGCCGCGCAGGACGCCGCGGAGCTCTACGAGCGGATCGAGACCGAACTCGTCGCCGCCCTGGCCGGTGAGCGGTGAGCCGCCCGCGGGACTGGTCGCCGCTGCGCCCGTCGGACCCCGTGGGCGGCGACGCGGGGGCGGTCGCCCGGCTCGCGCGGCAGTACGCCGGCACGGCCGCGGCGATCACCACGGCGGCGACGGCGCTCCGCGAGATCCACGGCAGCGCGACCGTGTGGGACTCCGGCGCCGGCCGGGCGTTCCGGGAGCGCACCGCAGAGGTGGCCGGCACGATCGAGCAGGCGCTCGCCCGGTACGAGGGGACGGCGGCGGCCCTGGCCGGCTACGCGCGCGCCCTGGAGGACGTCCAGGCCCGTGCCGACGTCGTCCTGGCCCGCGCCCGGGAGGCCGAGGAGGCCCGGGACGCCGCCTGGCGGGCCCGTGAACGGGCCGCCGCGCAGCCGGAACCCGACCCGGTCGCCGAGCGCCGGGCGCACGACGACGCCGCGGCGGCCACCGGGGGCATCCGGGCGGCCGGCGAGGAACTGGCGTCCCTGGAGGCCGAGTGGCGGGCGGCGGGGGAGACCGCCGCCGACGCCGTCGACGACGTCCTGGGCGCCGACGACCTCGCGGACGGCTTCTGGGACGACGTCCTGGACGTGGTCGCCGTCGTCACCGGCTGGGCCGGGAAGGTGGCGGGGGCCCTCGGCCTCGCGGCGTTCTTCCTCGGCGCGATCCCGGGTCTGCAGCCCTTCGCCGCACCGTTCGCCGCGCTGGCCCTCGCCGCCGGTGCCGTCTCCCTGGTGGGCAACACGGGGCTGCTGGCGAGCGGCCGGGCGGGGCTCGACGCCGTGCTCTGGGACGTCGCGGGCGTGCTGACCTTCGGGGCCGGTCGCGCCTTCGCGCTGGCCGGCCTGGCGGTGGCCACGGGCACCCGCGGGCTGGCCCGCCCGTCCCTCGTCACGCACCTGCGGGGTTCGGGCATGACCCGCCGGGAGGCGCGGGCGGCCTCGCGCGTCGCCGCGTCCCCGGGGCCGGCGGCCGGCGCGCTCACCTCCCGGGCCCGCGACCCGCGCGGCTGGCTGCCCACCCGCGGGGAGTGGGCCGAGGCCTACCGCCGGTCGGGGTTGTGGCGTGATCCCGTCGCCGGCCCGCCCACCTTCCTCCCCACGGCCGCGACGGCCGCACCCCAGGTGCAGACCGGCCTCTCCCGCGTCGCCCGGGCCGAGGGCGCGTGCCTGCTCGCGAACGCCGCCGGCACCGTTCCCGCCGCCAACGCCTTCGCCGGCAGCGGCGGCCCGGCTCCGGCCCGGGCGGCCAGGTGACCGCCGGGGTGCCGGGGGCCGTCGGGGTGCGGCCGCGCGACTTCACCTTCGCGGTGCCCGGCGACTGGGTGCGGATCCGCGTCCTGGACGACGCGGAGCGGGACGCCGACATCCGCCGCACCGCCCGGGCGGTCATCCGGGGCCGCCCCGACCGGGACCGGCTGATGCCCCAGGTGGCCCGCGTGCTGCACGACGCGGTCGCCGCGCGGGTGGACAGCCGCACGGTCGAGGTGCACCTGCCGGTGCTCCAGGAGGGCGCCCCACCGCTCGCCTGCGCCCTGGCGGTGGGGGTGGTCCCCCCGGCGGCCGGCGACCGGCCCGGCGCACACGAGGCCGCATTCCTGGCCGCGGCCGGTCCCGGGGGGTCGGCCGACGTGGTGGAGCTGCCCTGCGGGCCGGTGGCTCGCCTGCGCCGCCGGGTGCTCGCGCCCGCTCCGGGTGGCCGCCCCGTCCAGACGGCGGTTGCGCAGTACCACCACCCGGTGCCCGGCGGCGGCTTCGTGCTGCTGAGCTTCTCCACGCCGCTGCTGGAGCTGCTCGACCCGCTCACCGCGCTCTTCGACGCCGTCGCGGGCTCGTTCCGGTGGCTCCCGTGACGGGCTGGGAGTACTCCGTCGAGCCGTCCGACGTGGGCTGGGTGTGGCTGCCCCGGTCCGGTGCCGTGGCCGGGTGGGCGCGGGAGGTCTGCGCCGACCTGGGTGCCCGCGGGCAGGGCGCGGCGCGGCTGGGTGCGCAGCTGCGGTCGCTGGGCGCCGCGCTCCGCCAGGGCCCGCCCGACCTGGCCGCGCTCTGGGTGCCCGACCCGGTCCACGGCGTCCTGGCCAGCCTCCGTGCGGACCGGTACCGGCTGACCACCGGGCTGGCGGAGCTCGCCGAGCAGGAGCGGGCCGCCGCCGGGCGGGGCCTCGCGCCGCCCGCCGTGGACCTGGTCCCGCTCCCGGCCGGCCCGGCGCTGCGCGTCCGGCGGGTGGCGCGGCAGGTGGCGGGCCCGGGCGAGGGCCTCCTGGTCGAGAGCGTCAGCCACCTCGTCGCACCGCCGGGGGCGGTCGAGGCCGACGGCGTGCCGACGGGTGTGGAGCTCGTCATGGCCTGGACGCTGCTGCACGAGGGGGAGCAGTTCGCGGACATGGCCGACCGGACGGCCGAGCGGCTCCGCGGCAGCGGCTGACCGCGGGCCCGGGCCTCACCCCTCGGGGGGATGTGCCCGGCCGGTGCGCGTGTCGATGCCTGCTGCGTGAGCACGGATCGGGCGGCGCTGGACCGCCCCAGCGGGACGCGGGACGCCGTCCCGGCGCCGGAGAGCGCCGCGCGGCTGCTCGTGGTGCGCGCGGTGGCCGTCACCGCCGTCGTGGCCACCGCCGCCTACCTGACCTGGCGGCTGCTGGCGACCCTGCCCGAGGGCCCGGCGCTCTGGCTGGGCGTCCCCTTCCTCGCGCTGGAGCTCTACGGCGGGCTCGCCCTCGTGCTGTTCGTGATGACGACCTGGGACGTCTCACCGGCGACCGTGCCGACGCCGCGTCCCGGGCCGGCGCCGTCGGTCACCGTGCTGGTCGCGACCTACGACGAGCACCTGGACGTGCTGCTGCCCACCGTCGCCGCCTGCCTGGCCATGGAGGGCGAGCACGAGACCTGGGTGCTGGACGACGGTGACCGGCTCGAGGTCGAGGAGATGGTGACCGCGCTGGGCGCCCGCTACGTCAGCCGCACCGAGCACGACCACGCCAAGGCGGGCAACCTCAACCACGCGCTGGCACTGGTGGGCACCGACCTCGTCGCGGTGTTCGACGCCGACCACGTGCCCGACCCGGAGTTCCTCACCCGGACGCTGCCCTACTTCGCGGACGACCGGCTCGCGCTGGTGCAGACGCCGCAGCACTTCTACAACACGAGCTCCTTCGAGCACCTGCGCCCGGGCGTCGACCTGCACGAGGAGTCGCTGTTCTACCGGGTGATCCAGGCCGGCAAGCACCACGCGGGGGCGGCCTTCTGGTGCGGGACCAACGCCGTGCTGCGCACCGAGGCGCTGCGCCAGGTCGGCGGGGTGGCCACCGAGTCGCTCACCGAGGACTTCCACACCACCATGAAGCTGCACCGCGCGGGCTGGCGGAGCGCCTACCACAACGAGGTGCTCGCCCGGGGTCTGGCGGCGGGCAGCCCGGCTGCCTTCTACGCGCAGCGCCGGCGCTGGGGCCGGGGCGCGATGCAGGTGCTGCGGCACGACAACCCGCTGACCGCTCCGGGGCTCGCACCCAGGCAGCGGCTGGGGTATCTCTACTCGCTGTCGGCGTGGTTCGACTCGTGGCGGACGCTGGGCCTCGCCCTCGTGCCGGTGACCGTGCTGCTCACCGGGGTGTTCCCGGTGGACGCGCCGCCCGTGCTCTTCGCGGTGATGGCCGGCGTCCCGTTCCTGCTGCAGCAGGTCGCGCTGACCCTCCTGTCGCGCGGCTTCGCCCCGGCGCGGTTCTCCCTGCTCTTCGAGGTGGTCCGGCTGCCCTCCAACCTGGCCGCCACGCTCTCGCTCGTGCTGCGCGGCACCGGCCGGTTCGCGGTCACCGCGAAGGGCCGCACGGGGGCGGAGCGGACCCGCGCGCGGGTGCCGGCGGTGCTGCTCGTGCTGGCCGCCGTGCTCGCCGGGAGCCTGCTCTTCACGGCCGCGAGCGTGGCCGGCTGGACGCCGATCCGGCACGGCCTGGGCGGCACCACGCTGGTGCCGGTCTTCTGGGTGGTGAGCACGCTGGGCTTCGTCGTCGCCGGCATCCGCCGCATCCGCGACCCGCGCTTCTCCGCCGAGCGGCGCGACGGGCACCGGTTCCCGGCCGCGCTGCCCGCCGTCGTCGACGGCGTCCCGGCCCGGCTCGTCGACGTCTCGCTCGGGGGCGCGCAGGTGCGCGTCCGCGGGGTCGGCGCCTCGGTCGGGGCCGAGGTGGAGCTGGGCATCCGCGTGCCCGACCGCGCCGCACACGTCGTCTTCCGCGCGGTGGTCCGGTCCCGCGTCGACGACGTCCACCGCCTGCAGTTCACCGGCCGGCAGTGGCGCGGGCTGGCGGCGCTGTCCGCGACGGCGTTCGGCGCCGGTGCGGCCCGCTGGGCGGCCACCGAGATCACGCCCGTCGCCCTCGAGGCACCCGCCGCCGGTCGCCGCGTGCCGGCCGCCTCGGTCAACCCGGGCGCGGTGGCCGCCGCGGTGCGCAGCCCGTTCGTCTCGCCGCTCCCGCGCCCGCCGGTCGACGAGGACACCCGGCCCATCCCGCGGCTGACCCCGGAGCTGGAGCGCACCCTCGCCGCGGCCGGCGGTGGTGGCGCCGGCCGGTGAGACCGCCCCGCCCGGGCCGTCCGGCTCGACGCCACCGGGCCGGCGGGGCAGGCTGGCGGGCGACCGACGCGATCACCGGGAGGACGGGCGATCCATGGCTGCCGCGCGCTACGAGTACAAGGTCGAGGAGATCCGCGAGCGCCTCATCGGCGGCACGACGTCCGGCGGGAAGCCGGAGAAGGTGCGGGGCGACGACGCCCGGAACGGCTGGCAGCTCACGGCGATCACCGCGGTCGAGGTCACGGGCCGGATCGGCCCCGGTGGCGTCGACGGCGTGCTGGCGACCTTCGAGCGCCCGGTGGGATGACGCGGGAGTCCCTCGGCACCGACCAGTGGCCGGTGCGGGCCGCCCGGGGCATCCCCAGGGACGAGGCCCTCGCGATGTTCGACCTCGCGCAGCCGGTGGCGGTCGAGGAGATGTTCGGCCGGTGGCGGGGGAGCGGGGTGCCCACCGGGTCGCCGCTGGACGGCCTGCTGGAGCGCTACGGCTGGTGGGGCAAGGAGTTCCGTGACGCCGAGACGGCGCACCCGCTGCTGTTCGCCACGCGCTCCGGGCCGCGGCCGGTGAACCCGGCGCCGGTCCCGGTGGGCGTGCTGCGCAGGTTGCCCGCACTGGCGCACCGCACGCCCGCCCGCCTCGCCTTCACCGCCGTCCGGCCCCTGCTGACCACCCGCCGCCCGAAGGCCCGGCTGCGCGCCGTCGAGCACCGCGGGGTCGTCACCGCGGCGATGGTCTACGACCGGTTGCCGATCGTCGACGTCTTCAAGCGGGTGGGCAGTCGGACCGTGCTCGGCCTGATGGACCTGCGGGGCCTGCCCGACCCCTTCTTCTTCTTGCTCAGGCGGGAGAGCTGACCCCGAGCTCGGCGAGCAGCCCGCGGATGCGCCGCTCGATCTCGTCGCGGATCGGCCGCACCGCCTCGACGCCCTGGCCGGCCGGGTCATCCAGCGGCCAGTCCAGGTAGCGCTTGCCGGGGAAGACCGGGCACGCGTCGCCGCAGCCCATGGTGATCACCACGTCGGAGGCCTCGACGGCGTCGGTGGTGAGCACCTTGGGGCGCTGGTCGGAGATGTCGATGCCGACCTCGGCCATCGCCTGGACCGCGGCGGGGTTGACCTGCTCGCCGGGCAGCGAGCCGGCCGAGCGGACCTCGACGGCGTCGCCGCCGAGGTGGCGCAGCCAGCCGGCGGCCATCTGCGAACGGCCGGCGTTGTGCACGCAGACGAACAGGACGCTGGGGCGGTGGCTCACGGGGTTCTCCTCGGACGTGCGGCCGGGTCGGCCGGGGTGGATCGGGTGGTGGGTGCAGGGCGGTGCTCGCGGGTCCACGCCTGGGCCGCCATCTGCACGGCGTCCCAGGGCGAGCCCAGCGGCGGGGTGTAGGTCAGGTCGAGGTCGGCCATGCCCTCGACGGTCATGCCGTGGAACAGCGCGGTGGCGTAGACGTCGGCGCGCTTGGCCACCTCGCTGCCCAGCCGGCCGACGAGCTGGGCGCCGAGCAGCCGCCCCGTGCCGGCGTCCGCGGTGATGCGGATCGTGATCGGCCGAGCGCCCGGGTAGTACGCCTTGTGGTCGTCCACGAGCGTCTCGGTGGTGACCGGGCGGAAGCCGGCGGCGACCGCCTCGTGCGCGAGCAGCCCGGTGCGGGCGGCCACCAGGCCGAAGACCTTCACGACCTGGGTGCCGACGCTGCCGGCGAAGCGCGCGTCCCCGCCGACGGCGTTGGCGCCGGCGACACGGCCCTGCTTGTGGGCGGTGGTGCCCAGCGGCAGGTAGGTGGTGCCGAGCAGGCGGTGGTGGGTGACCACGCAGTCCCCGGCCGCCCGGACGTGCGGCAGGCCGGTGGCCATCGTCTCGTCGACGACCACCGCGCCCCCGGCTCCGGTCCGGGCGCCGGCGTCCACGAGGAGGTCCACGTCGGGACGCACGCCGGAAGCGACGAGCACGAGGTCGAAGGAGCGGTCGAGCCCGCCGCCGCCGGCCGTCGCGGCGATGCGTCCGTCGGCGGTGCGGGTGAGGCCGGTGACGCCGGTGCCGGTGAGCACCTCCACGCCGTGCGCCGCCATCTCGGCGCGGACGAGGGCACCCAGCCCGGGGTCCACGGTGGTGAGCACCTCGGCGGGACGCTGCGCCACGGTGGTGGCGATGCCGCGGGCGACCAACGCCTCGGCCATCTCCACGCCGATGTAGCCGGCGCCCACGACCAGCGCCGAGCGGACCCGGCGTTCCTGGAGGCCGGCCACGAGGGCATGGGTGTCGTCGATCGTGTGCAGCAGGTGCACGCCGTCGGCCGGTCCCAGGTCGGCGAGGCCCGTGATCGCCGGGAGGGCCGGGCGGGCGCCGGTCCCCACGACCAGCTCGTCGTAGGGCAGCAGCTCCGTTCCGCCGTCGGGCCCGGTCACGGCGACGCACCGCCCGGGCACGTCGATGGCGGTGGCCCGTGTGCTCGGCCGGACGGTCAGTCCCGCCGCCTCGAGGTCGGCGGCCGTGCGGTGCGCGAGGGACTGCCAGCGCGGCACGTCCCCGGAGACGTGGTAGGGGATCCCGCAGATGGAGAAGTTGGCGTAGGCGTCGGCCACCACGACGGTGACCTGCGCCGACGGGTCGAGCTCCCGGGCGCGGAGGGCGGCGGAGATGCCGGCGTCGCTGCCACCGATGACCAGCAGGCGACGGGTCATGCCCCGAGCTCGGCGAGCAGCCGCCGCACACGTGTCTCGATGTCTGCGGCGATGGACTCCACCGCGGCCCGGTCCCGGCCTGCCGGGTCGGCGACGTCCCAGTCCAGGTAGCGCTTGCCCGGGTAGACGGGGCAGGCGTCGCCGCAGCCCATGGTGACCACCACGTCGGCGGCCCGGACGACGTCGTCGGTCAACGGCTTGGGGAAGGCGTCGGTCACCGTCATGCCGCGCGCGGTGAGCACCTCGAGGACGACGGGGTCGACCGTGTCGGCGGGCATGGAGCCGGCGGAGCGGACGTGCACCCGCCCCTCCGAGAGGTGGTCGACCATCGCGGCGGCCATCTGGGACCGGCCGGCATTGTGGACGCAGACGAAGAGCACCTCGGGTCCGTCCTTGGCCAGCACCCCCTTGGCCTGGGCGAGCGCGGTCAGCCGCTCGGTGGCGAACCGGCAGGTGAGCACCGGCAGGTGGGCCGTGACCCGGGCGGTGCGCCCGAGGGCGGCGTAGGACTCGAAGACCATCCGCTCGACGGTCTCCGGGCTCACCATCCCGGCGAAGCGGGCGGCGAGGTCCTCGACGTGGCGTCGCAGCAGCACGTCCGGGTCCAGCAGCCCGGGGACCCCGGCGGGGGAGCCGGTCGGCGTCATCGGGTGCTCCTGGCGGTCGTGGGGACGGTCGGGTCGCCGGGGAACCAGCGGCGAGCGGCCCACAGCGAGACGTAGACGAGCGCGACCAGGACCGGTACCTCGATGAGCGGTCCGACGACGCCGGCGAGCGCCTGCCCGCTGGTGACGCCGAACGTGCCGATGGCGACGGCGATGGCGAGCTCGAAGTTGTTGCCGGCCGCGGTGAACGCGAGCGTCGCCGTCTTCGCGTAGCCGAGGCGCAGCCGCATGCCCAGCAGGAACGAACCGCCGAACATGAGGACGAAGTAGGCGAGCAGCGGCAGGGCGATGCGGGCGACGTCCCAGGGCCGGGAGGTGATCGCATCGCCCTGCAGCGCGAACAGCATCACGATCGTGAACAGCAGGCCGTAGAGGGCGACCGGGCCGATGCGCGGCAGGAACCTGCCCTCGTACCAGGCGCGGCCCCTGCGGCGCTCGCCGATCGTGCGGGTGAGGAAGCCGGCCAGCAGCGGGATGCCGAGGAACACCAGCACCGAGAGCACGATCGCCCAGAAGCTGAACTCCGCGGAGGTGGTGGCCAGCCCCAGCCAGCCGGGCAGCACCTGCAGGTAGAACCAGCCCAGGAGGGCGAAGGCGAGGATCTGGAACACCGAGTTGATCGCCACCAGGACGGCGCCGGCCTCCCGGTCGCCGCAGGACAGGTCGTTCCAGATCAGCACCATCGCGATGCAGCGGGCCAGGCCCACGATGATCAGCCCGGTCCGGTACTCGGGCAGGTCCGGGAGCAGCAGCCACGCCAGGGCGAACATCAGCGCCGGGCCGAGCAGCCAGTTGAGCACCAGGGAGGCGGCGAGGAGCTTCCGGTCGCCGGTGACCCGGTCCAGCTCGGAGTACCGGACCTTGGCCAGCACCGGGTACATCATCAGGAGCAGGCCGATCGCGATCGGCAGGCTGACGTCGCCCACCTCGACCGCGCTCAGCGCGTCGTCCAGGCCCGGCACCCAGCGGCCCAGCGCGAGCCCGAGCGCCATCGCGGCGATGATCCACACCGGCAGGAACCGGTCGAGGGTGGACAGCTTCTGCAGGACGGGCGCGTCGGCCGGGGCATCGGGGCGGGCGGTCTCCCGGACGGCGTCGCTCACGAGTCCTCCTCGCCGGCGCCCGTCGGCCGCGTTCGCAGCGCTGCTCTGCTCGTGGGTGGGCTCGCGAGCCGGCTCACGCGGGCACCGCCGTCTCGAAGAGGCCGGCGACGGCGCGCAGCGCGGTGGGGCGGACGGCGTAGTACACCCACACCCCGCGCTTCTCCCGGTCGAGCAGCCCGGCCGAGTGCAGCACCTTCAGGTGGTGGCTGATCGTGGCCTGGGTGAGGTCGAAGGCGTCGTTCAGGTCGCAGACGCAGGCGTCACCGCTGGCGCTGGAGGCGATGAGGCTCATCAGCCGCAGGCGGACCGGGTCGGCCAGCGCCTTGAGGAGGGGGGCGACCTGCTCGGCCTGCTCGGCGGACATCGCCGTGCCGGACAACGGGGTGCAGCAGGCCAGGGCCGGATCGCTCATCGGTGCTCCTTCGTGAGGTGTCGACGGCCATCGTAACGATGGACATCGTATTGACAAGCATCGATACAAGGTGTTCATTCTGCGTTCAGACATCGACGTCCGTCTATGTCCTACGTCCCAGGAGGTTCCCGTGTCCCGTGTCCAGCTCGCCCTCCGCGTCGCCGACCTCGACGCCGCCGTCGACTTCTACTCGCGGCTGTTCGACACCGTCCCGGCCAAGCGGCGGCCCGGCTACGCCAACTTCGCCGTCGTCGAGCCGCCGCTGAAGCTGGTGCTGCTCGAGGGCCGGGCGGGGGAACCCACCCGCATGGACCACCTCGGCGTCGAGGTCGCCTCCCCGGAGGAGGTCGGCGCCGCGACCGGCCGGCTGGCCGACGCCGGGCTGGCGACGCGGGTCGAGGACGGCACCACCTGCTGCTACGCCGTCCAGGACAAGGTGTGGGTGACCGGCCCGGGCGGGGAACCGTGGGAGGTCTACACCGTCACGGCCGACGCGCGCCCGGACCTGGAGGGCCGCACCGAGCCCGAGCTCGCCGACGTCGCCGGCGACGGCAGCTGCTGCCGGACGGAGGCCCAGCCGGCCGCCGCCTGCTGCTGACGCCGCCCGCCGCGAGTGCTACGAACTCGTGGTGGTCAGCGCCTGACCACCACGAGTTCGCAGCACGGGGAGGGCCGTGGATCTCGACGAGGTGGCCGACGAGCTGTACGCCGTCCCGCCCGAGGAGTTCGTCGCCCTGCGCACGCAGCGCCAGGACGAGGCGAAGGCCGCAGGCGACAAGGCCCTTGCCAAGGAGATCGGCGCGCTGCCCAAGGCCTCGGCCGCCGCCTGGGCCTGCAACCTGCTCGTCCGCGAGCAGCGCGCCGAGATCGAGGGCCTCGTCGAGCTGGGCGACCTGCTCCGGGAAGCGCAGGAGGGCCTGGCGGGCGACCAGCTCCGGGCGCTCGACGTGCAGCGGCGCCGGCTGCTGACGGCCCTGACCCGTCAGGCACGGGCGCTGGCGCACGCCGCCGGCCACCCGGTCAGCACCTCGGTGGCGACGCAGGTCGAGGAGACGCTGCGGGCGGCGCCGGGCCGCCGAGGAGAAGCGGCAGCGGGAGCTGGCCGCGGCCCGGGAGGCGGCCGACCGGGCGGAGGCGGCCGCCCGGGCCGCCGACGAGGTGCTGGAGGAGCACCGCCGCGCCACCCGGGAGCTGGCCAGCCGCGAGCAGGAGCTGCGGGCCCGCGTGGAGGAACTGGCCGACGAGCTGGCCGAGGCCGAGCGGCAGGCGGGCGACGCGGCGGCGGCGCTGCGGCGGGAGGAGCGCCGCCGGGCCGCGGCGGAGCGGGACGCCACCGAGGCGGCCGAGTCCCGTGACCGCGCCCTCGCCCGGCTCCGGGAGCTCGGCGGGGGCTGACGGCACCTTGCCGGTCCCGGGCTCCGCCGCGACACTGCCCGCACACGCCCGACGTCGCGCGGAGGTTGCCATGACCGATCCAGCAGAGCCGGCCACGGGCGGCACCGCGCCCGACCACGCCCGCAGCGGGGACGACGTCGCCGAGGCGATCCGGGTCGCCGAACACGGCAGCGCCGTCCAGGAGGGGCACGACCGCGGGGCGGGGAACACCACCGGCCAGGCCCCCGTCGAGCAGCGCCGCGGCGACCCGGAGATGACCGAGGGGCAGGTCGTGCTGGGCGACGGCGGACCGGGCCGGCACCGGTCGACCGGCCCGTCGGCCTAGCTCCACAGCTCCACACGCACGGTCGGCCGGGGTCGGTCGCGGCGCTCGGGCCGGGCCAGCAGCGCGCTGGTCGCGTCCGGCGTCGTGAGGAAGCGTTGCAGCGCCCGGGCGGCGGCGACGGCGCGGCCCTCGCCCGGCACGGTCGCCCACCACAGCCCGCTCACCGGGGTGCCCTCGACCGGCAGCCGGACCAGGGCCCCCCGGGCGACCCGCTCGCGGACGGCGTGGGCCAGGGCCAGCAGCACGCCCCGCCCGCGCAGCACCGCCGCCAGCGCGGCGGCCTCGCTCTCGCACCGCTCGACGTCGGGCGGGGACCCCCCGGCGGCGGCCCACCGCTCCTCCTCGCTGCCCGGCTCCAGCCCGGCCGGCCCGGTCAGCCACCGGGCCGCGGCCAGCTCCTCGACCCGGAGCCGGGTGCGGGGGGCGAGCGGGTGCCCCGGCGCGGCGACGACGACCCGCCGGTACCGCAGGAACGGCACCGGCTCGAGCACCTGCCCCGGTGCGGGGGCGGGCCGCACGCCCAGGACGACGTCGGCGTCACCGTCGGCCAGGGCGGTCGCGGCGCAGTCGGTCGACCCGGTGGTGAGCTCGATCCCCGCGCCCGCGACCCGGCGGGTGAAGGCGTCCAGCACGGCGCCGGCGACGTGCTCGGCGCACGAGGGCGTCGCCAGCACGCGGAGGCGGTCGGTCGAGGTCGCCGTCGCCACCTCCCGCCGGGTCCGCTCGGCCAGCCGCACCAGCTCACGGGCGCGGACCGCCAGCGCGCGCCCGCCCGGGGTCAGGGCGATCCCGGTGCCGGTCCTGCGGAACAGCGGGTCGCCGAGGTCGCTCCGCAGCGCGGACACCGCCGCCGAGACCGCCGGTTCGCTCACGCCGAGCGCCGCGGCGGCGGCCCGCAGCGACCCCAGCTCGGCCACCAGGGCGAAGGCCCGCAACTGCGTGAACGTCATCGGGCGACCCTCGTAAGCGATCGGTTATCTCGATGTTGACAGTGACCTGGATCACCGACAAGGTCCCTCGGCACCAGGCCCCGGCATCGGGGCCCTCGGGAAGGGGGTGGCCCCGTGCAGGTCCCGGCTCCGTTCGACTACGCGCGGGCGACCAGCGTCGCCGAGGCGCTCGAGCTGCTCGAGCGTCACGGGGAGGAGGCCCGGCTCGTCGCCGGCGGCCACAGCCTGCTCCCGATGATGAAGCTGCGGCTGGCCCGCCCCGACTGGGTGGTCGACATCAACGACGTCGCCGAGCTGCGGCACATCACCGAGGAGCCCGGACGCCTCCGCGTCGGCGCGCTCACCCGCCACGCCGAGCTGCTGGGCTCCGAGGTCGTGGGACGGCTGTTCCCGATCGTGCACGACGCCGAGCGGGTGATCGCCGACCCGGTGGTGCGCAACCGCGGCACGATCGGGGGCTCGCTGGCCCAGGCCGACCCGGCCGAGGACCTCACCACCGTCTGCGACGTGCTGCGCGCCGAGGTGGTCATCGCCGGGCGGGACGGCGAGCGGGTCGTCGCGATGCCGGAGTTCCACCGCGGGCCCTACGAGACGGCCTGCGCGCAGGACGAGATCGTCACCGAGGTGCGGTTCCCGGTCCGCGCCGGCCAGGGCAGCGCCTACGAGAAGGTGGAGCGCCGGGTGGGGGACTGGGCGGTCGCCGCCGCCGGCGCCGCGCTGGTGCTCGACGACGGCGGGGCGATCACCGAGGCCGCCGTCGGCCTGACCGCCCTCGGGCTCGAGGGGCTGGCCGTCGAGGCCGCCGCCGTCCTGGTGGGGCAGCGTCCGGACGAGGCGCTCTTCGCCGAGGCGGCACGACTGGCCGCCGCGGCCAGCGCGCCCGTCGAGGACGGCCGCGGGCCGGTCGACTACAAGCGGCACCTCGCCGACGAACTCACCCGCCGGGTCCTCCGCACCGCCGCCGCGCGCGCCGGTGCCCTCACCGCCGTCCAGGGAGGCTGACCGATGCAGGTCACGATGACCGTCAACGGGGCCGAGGTCACCCGCGACGTCGAACCGCGCCAGCTGCTCGTCCACTTCCTGCGCGAGACGCTGGGGCTGACCGGCACCCACTGGGGGTGCGACACGAGCAACTGCGGCACCTGCGTCGTCCTCGTCGACGGCCTGCCGGTGAAGTCCTGCACCCAGCTGGCGGCGATGACCTCGGGGCACGAGGTGCGGACCGTCGAGGGGCTGGCCGGCGGCGCCGGGCTCGACCCGGTGCAGCAGGGCTTCATGGCCGAGCACGGGTTGCAGTGCGGGTTCTGCACCCCCGGGATGATGCTCACCGCCCGGGCGCTGCTCGACCGGGATCCCGACCCCGACGAGGCCACCATCCGCGAGGCGATCTCCGGGCAGATCTGCCGCTGCACCGGCTACGCCACCATCGTCCGCTCGGTCCGGTGGGCCGCCGAGCACCCCGCGGCCGCCGCCACCGACCAGGAGGTGACGGCATGACCGCCGTCCAGGAGCGCTCCCCGATGCCGCAGGAGCGCGAGGCCAACCCCGCGATGGACGCCCCCGACCGGCCGATCGGCTACGGGCGGGTGCAGCGCAAGGAGGACCCGCGGTTCGTCCGCGGCAAGGGCCGCTACCTCGACGACATCGTCCTGCCCGGCATGCTGCACGGCGCGATCCTGCGCTCGCCGATGGCCCACGCGCGGATCGTCTCGATCGACACCACCGAGGCGCTGGCCCACCCCAAGGTGCACGCGGTGGTCACCGGCAAGGACCTCGAGGGACTGAACCTCGCCTGGGCGCCCACCCTGTCGGCCGACGTCCAGGCCGTGCTGGCCACCGACAAGGTGCGCTTCCAGGGCCAGGAGGTCGCCTTCGTGGTCGCCGAGGACCGGTACTCGGCCCGCGACGCGCTCGAGCTCATCGACGTCGAGTACGAGGACCTGCCGCCGGTGGTCGACGTCCGCCGGGCGCTGGACGCCGACGCCCCGGTCATCCGCGACGACCTCGAGGGCCGCACCGACAACCACATCTTCGACTGGGAGGCCGGCGACGCCGCGGAGACCGAGGCGGTGTTCGCCCGCGCCGACGTCGTCGTCAGCGAGGAGGCGGTCTACCCGCGGGTGCACCCGGCGCCCATGGAGACCTGCGGCGCGATCGCCGACTACGAGCCGGTCGAGGGCCGGCTCACCCTGTACGAGACCTCGCAGGCCCCGCACGCGCACCGCACGCTGTTCGCGATGGTGGCCGGCATCCCGGAGCACAAGATCCGGGTGGTCTCGCCGGACATCGGTGGGGGCTTCGGCAACAAGGTCGGCATCTACCCCGGCTACATCCTGGCCGTGGTCGGCTCGATCGTGACCGGCAAGCCGGTGAAGTGGGTCGAGGACCGCTCGGAGAACCTGATGAGCACCTCGTTCGCGCGGGACTACATCATGCGCGGCGAGGTGGCGGCGACCCGCGAGGGCAAGATCCTCGCCGTCCGCACGAAGGTGCTCGCCGACCACGGGGCGTTCAACGCGACCGCGCAGCCGACCAAGTACCCGGCCGGCTTCTTCTCCATCTTCACCGGCAGCTACGACCTCGAGGCTGCGCACTGCTCGGTCACCGGCGTCTACACGAACAAGGCCCCCGGCGGCGTCGCCTACGCCTGCTCGTTCCGGGTGACCGAGGCGGTGTACCTGGTCGAGCGGATGGTCGACGTCCTGGCCGCCGAGCTCGGCATGGACCCGGCCGAGCTGCGGCTGCGGAACTTCATCAAGCCCGAGCAGTTCCCGTACAAGAACAAGACGGGCTGGGAGTACGACTCGGGCGACTACGAGCCCGCGCTGCGGATGGCGATGGAGCAGATCGGCTACGACGAGCTGCGCCGCGAGCAGGCCGAGAAGCGGGGGCGCGGCGAGCTCATGGGCATCGGCGTCTCCTTCTTCACCGAGACCGTGGGCGCCGGGCCGCGCAAGCACATGGACATCGTGGGCCTGGGCATGGCCGACGGCGCCGAGGTGCGCGTGCACCCCACCGGGAAGGCCGTCGTCCGGCTCTCGGTGCAGACCCAGGGGCAGGGCCACGAGACGACGTTCGCGCAGATCCTCGCCGAGGAGCTCGGCATCCCGCCCGAGGACGTCGACGTCGTGCACGGTGACACCGACCAGACGCCGTTCGGCCTGGGCACCTACGGCAGCCGCTCGACGCCGGTGAGCGGGGGAGCCGTGGCCCTGGCCGCGCGCAAGGTGAAGGACAAGGCCCGGCTGATCGCGGCGGCGATGCTCGAGACCCGGCCGGAGGACCTCGAGTGGGAGAAGGGCCGCTGGTCGGTGAAGGGTGACCCGTCCGCCGGGAAGACGATGGCCGAGATCGCCCTGGGCGCGCACGGCACCGTGGAGCTGCCCGAGGGCGTCGACGGCAACCTCGACGCCGAGGTCACCTACGACCCGCCCAACCTCACCTTCCCGTTCGGCGCCTACATCTGCGTCGTGGACGTCGACCCGGGCACCGGCAAGGTGCACGTGCGCCGGTTCGTGGCGGTCGACGACTGCGGCACGCGGATCAACCCGATGATCGTGGAGGGGCAGATCCACGGCGGGCTGGCCGACGGCGTCGGCATGGCGCTCATGGAGTTCATCGGCTTCGACGAGCAGGGCAACTGCCTGGGCGGCTCCTTCATGGACTACCTGATCCCCACGGCGATGGAGGTGCCGGACTGGGAGACCGGCTACACGGTCACCCCGTCGCCGCACCACCCGATCGGGGCCAAGGGGATCGGCGAGTCCGCGACCGTCGGCTCCCCGCCCGCGGTGGTCAACGCGGTGGTCGACGCGCTGGCCCCGTTCGGCATCCGGCACATGGACATGCCCTGCACGCCCGCCCGGGTGTGGGAGGCCATGCAGGGCCGGCCCACCCCGCCCATCTGAGGAAGGACCCGAGGCCCCGCCGCTCGCACGCCGGCGGCGCGTCCCTGCCCGAGAGGTGACCGATGATCGTGGCTGACCTCGCCGCCGAGCTGTCCCGCTCGCGGGAGCCGTTCGTCCAGGCGACCGTCGTCCGCGCGCAGAAGCCGGCGAGCGCGCACGCCGGCGACACCGCTCTCGTGCGCGCCGACGGGCGGATCGACGGCTTCGTCGGCGGCACGTGCGCGGAGAGCTCGGTGCGCGAGTACGGGCTGATGACGCTGGCCACCAACGAGCCGGTGCTGCTGCGGATCGTGCCCGGCGAGCAGCTGCCGCGGTCGACGGAGGAGGGGGCGGTGACCGTCGCCAACCCCTGCCTCTCCGGCGGGTCGGTGGAGATCTTCCTGGAGCCCCGCAGGCCGGCACCGCGGCTGCTGGTCGTCGGCGACAGCCCGATCGCGCAGGCGCTCACCGCCCTCGGTGGCCCGCTCGGCTTCGACGCCGTCGCCGTGCCCGGCGAGCGTGCGGAGCCGGCCGCCGGGGACGCGGCGCTGGTGGTGGCCTCGCACGGGCGCGGGGAGGAGCCGGCGCTCACCGCTGCGCTGCGGCTGGGGGTGCCCTACGTGGGGCTGATCGCCAGCCGCATCCGCGGCGCGGCGGTGCTGGCCGCGCTCGACGTCCCTGACGAGCTCCGCGCACGGGTGCACAGCCCTGCCGGGCTGGACCTCGGCGGCCGGACGGCGGCGGAGATCGCGCTGTCCGTGCTGGCCGAGATCGTGCGGGAGCGGCGGGCGGCGGAACGGCACGCGGCCGACCGCCCGGCGCCGCCCGCCGGCACCGGCCCGGCCCGGGCCGTCGACCCGGTGTGCGGGATGACCGTGGCCGCCGTCGACGCGACGCCGCGCGCCGAGGTGGACGGGGTGACGACGTGGTTCTGCTGCCCGGGGTGCCGCACCCGCTTCCTCGAGGACCCGGCCCGGTATGCGGCCGCCTCCTAGGGCCCGCCGGTGAGCGGCCCGGCCCGGGCCGGCGCCGGGTCGGACGTGGCGGCCCGGGTGCCCGACGTCGCCGCGCTCACCCGGGCGCTCGACGACGTGGGGTACCTGGCCGACCAGGGCCTGGCGACGGCGATGTTCCTGGCCGTGCGGCTGCCCCAGCCGCTGCTGCTGGAGGGCGAACCGGGGGTGGGCAAGACCGAGGCGGCCAAGGCGCTGGCCCGGGTGCTCGACACCCCGCTGCACCGGCTGCAGTGCTTCGAGGGGATCGACGCGGCGGAGGCGCTGTACGAGTGGAACCACCCCCGCCAGCTGCTCGGCATCCGCCTGGCCGAGGCCGCCGGAGCCCCGCTGGCCGAGGACGACCTCTTCGGCGCCGGTTACCTGCTGCGCCGTCCGCTGCTGCAGGCCGTCGAGCACCCGGGCCCCCGGCCGGCGGTGCTGCTGCTCGACGAGATCGACCGTGCCGACGCGGAGTTCGAGGCGTTCACCTTCGAGGTGCTCGCCGAGGCGGCGGTGACCGTGCCGGAGCTCGGCACCATCCGCGCCGCGCACCCGCCGGTCGCCGTCCTCACCTCCAACCGGACCCGCGACCTGCACGACGCCCTGACCCGCCGGTGCCTGTACCACTGGATCGACTACCCGCCGCCGGAGCGGGTCGCCGAGATCGTGCGCCGGCGGGTACCGGGCAGCGACCTGCCGCTGGCCGAGTCCGCGGCCGCGGCGGTGGCCCGGCTGCGCTCGCTGGACATGGTCAAGCCGCCGGGGATCGCCGAGGTGATCGACTGGGTGGCTGCGCTCGGCATGCTGGGCCTCTCCCGGCTCGACGCCGCCGCCGTCGAGCGGACGTGGGGAGCGGTGCTCAAGAACCGGGACGACCGGGAACTCGTGCACGCCCGCGGGGCGGCCTGGCTGGCCGGTGGGTGACCTGCCGCCGGTCGGCGCGGGCCCACTGGCGGTGGGCCTGACCACGGCCCTGCACCGCGCCGGGCTGCCGGCGCCGCCCGACCGCGCGGCGGGGCTGGCCCGGGCCCTGCAGCTGGTACCGCCGGTGGACCGCGCCGCGCTGTACTGGACCTGCCGGGTCGCGCTCGTCACCGACCGCGCGCAGCTGCCGGTGTTCGACGCGGTGTTCTCCGCCCTCTTCGACGGCCGGCTCGACCCCGCCGACAGCCGGGGCGACCCCACCGCCCCGCCGGCGGTCGGCAGCGAGCCGCGCACCCGGCCCAGCCCGCCGGACGACCGCCCGGCCGAGCCCGGCGGCACCGGGAGCGCGGCCACGGGCACCGGCGGGGACGACGGCGCGGAGGCCGAGCGGGAGGTGCTCCTCGCCGCCGCCTCCGCCGAGGAGCGGCTGCGGCACACCTCATTCGCCGACCTCGACGCCAGGGAGGTCGACGAGGTGCGCCGGCTGGTGCGCCGCCTGGTGCTGGGCACACCGCCGCGCCGCAGCCGCCGCCGGCGGCCGTCGCGGCGGGCGGGGGACGCCCTGGACCTCCGCCGCACCGTCCGCGCCGCGCAGCGCACCGGGGGTGACCCGGCCCGGCTGGTGCACGTCGTCCGGCGGAGCGTCCCCCGCCCGCTGGTCCTGCTCTGCGACGTCTCGAGGTCGATGGAGCCCTACACCCGCGTCTACCTGACCCTGCTGCAGGGCGCGGTCGCCGGCGCGCGGGCCGAGGCGTTCGTCTTCTCCACGCGGCTGACCCGGCTCACCCGCCAGCTCGCGGTCCGCGATCCGGACCAGGCGCTGGCCCGGGCCGCGGCGGCGGCACCGGACTGGGCCGGCGGCACCCGGCTGGCCGAGGCGGTCCGCCGGTTCGTCGCCGACCACGGCCGCCGCGGGCCGGCCCGGGGCGCCGTCGTGCTGCTGCTGTCCGACGGGTGGGCGCAGGACGACCCCGAGGAGGTGGCGGACGCGATGCGACGCCTGCGCCGGCTGGCCCACCGCATCGTGTGGGTCAACCCGCGCCGGGCCGCCCCGGGGTACGCGCCGCTGGCCGGCGGCATGGCGGCCGCGCTGCCGTTCTGCGACGCCTTCGTCAGCGGGCACAGCCTGGCGGCGCTGGAGGAGGTGGTCGCCGCCGTCGGCGGGCCGGGGGGCTGAGCGGCTCACCCCATCGTCTTCTGCCCGTCCAGCGACTCCCGCAGGATGTCGGCGTGGCCCGCGTGCTGGGCGGTCTCGGCGACGATGTGCAGGAACACCCGCCGGGCCGAGCGCGTGGCGCCGGGCGGGAACCACGGCGCCTCCGGCAGCGGGTGCGCGACGTCGAGGTCGGGCAGGGTGCGCACGAGGTCGTCGGTGCGCCGGGCGACCTCCGCGTACTCCGCGAGCACGCCGGCCAGCGTCTCGCCCGGGAGCAACCGGAAGCCGTCGGTCCACGCACCCGCGCCGGCGGCGTCGCTCGGCGGCGCCATCGCCGCGGTGCCCTCGACGACGAAGCGGGCCCAGCGCGCCTCGGTGGCCGCCACGTGCTTGACCAGCCCGCCGAGGGTCAGCGCGCTCGCGGTGGTCCGCTGCCGGGCCTGCTCGTCGGTGAGGCCGCGCACCGTGCAGCGCAGGAACTCGCGGTGCGCGGCGAGCGTCTCGAGCAGATCGGCGCGCTCGCCGTCCGGGGTGCCGCTGGGGACGGGGGTGTCGGTGGTCATGGCTGCCGCCTTCCGCCGGGCCGGGTGTCACCCGGGACGCTAGGCGCGGGGTACGACGGTTCCCGCGGCCCCGGTCGCCCGGCGCCGGGCGTGCACCCGGCGGGCCAGCACGCGGTAGCCGGCGATCAACGCGGCGTTCCCCAGCAGCAGCCACAGGCCCAGCAGCACCGCGGTGGCCAGCGCCGTCGGCCCGTAGCGGGCGGTGAAGTCGGCGTGCTCGAGGTAGACGAGGTACCCGCCGGTGGTGACGGCCACCAGCCCGGTCGCGGTCGCCGCGCCGATGACGACGTCGCCGACCCGCGTCTCCCAGAGCCGGAACAGCGTGTAGACCAGGCCGATGCCCAGACAGAGCAGGAGCAGCGCGCCCAGCCCCATCGCCAGCCGCAGCGCGAGCCCCGACCCGAGCAGCCGGGGCACGAGGTAGAGCGCCGCGAGTGCCGAGAACACCGCCAGGGGAAGGACGGCGATGATCGCCAGCGCGAGCAGCCGCCCCGTCCAGCCGCGGATCCGCCGCTCGGTCTCCGGCGCCACGGCGCTGAACGCCCGGGCCAGGGCCGCGCCGTAGGTGGTCGCCGGCCAGACCGCCGCGACCGCCGCGACCGGCCCCGTCTGCGCGGCCACGTCGATCAGCGCGCGCAGCACGTCGGCGACGGGGAGCTGGTCGGGCGCCTGGTCGTCCACCTGCGTGCCGAGGTCCTGCAGCGCGGAGTCATCGACGACCAGACCCGCGACCCAGAAGCCCAGCAGCACCATGGGCGGCAGGGAGACCATCGCGTAGAACGCGAGGCTGGCGCTCGTGGTCAGGAACTCCGGGCTGCGCAGCCACGCGAGGAACCGCCGGACGGGCTCGGGCACCCTCCGGTAGCCCTCGCCCAGCCGGCGCCGGAGCCGCCGGAGGCGCTCCCGAGCCTCAACCACAGGCGGGCCCGTCCTCCTCCGGCCGGGCGATCGGCTCCTGGGGCGGCGTCTCCTGGCTGACCTCGGGGCGGTCGGCGCCCGCCGTGCGGCCGAACTCCTGGGTCGCCCACACCGAGCCGTCCGGGGCGCAGAAGAAACCGATGCCGATGCGGTTCCAGCCCGGGTTGAGCACGTTGACCCGGTGGTCGTCCGAGCGCATCCAGCCCGCGTGCGCCGCTCCGGCCGGTACCGACCCGGACGAGGTGAAGATGTTCTCCCCGATGCCGGCGAAGCCGCTCAGCTCCTCCCGGTCGAGGAGGGCGCGGACGTCCTGGTGCTGCAGCCGGCCCTCGCCGGCCATCTGCTCGCTCCAGTCGCGGGCCACGCCCGCCAGCGACTCGTCCCACTCCAGCGGGGCCAGGTCGCGCGCCGCCCGCTCGTCGTTCACCCGCTCGAAGACGGCGCGGGCCATCCGCTCGGCGGCGTCACCGTCCTCGGCCGACGGCGGCTCGCCGGGCGCGGGCGTGGAGACCGACCCGGCGCCGGTCCCGGGGGACGAGGTGTCGACGACGACGCACCCGGTGGCGGGCAGCAGGAGGACGGCGGGCACGAGCAGGAGCCGGGCGAGCAGCGGCCGGGTGGCGGTCATGCCCCTCCTCTACCCGGCGGCGCCACGGCAGCCGTCGCGGTGCGCGGCTGTCACGGGATCGTTAGCGTCGCAGGCATGGCGGGAGGCAGCGGGCGGGTCGCCCTGGTCACGGGGTCGGAGTCGGGCATCGGGCGGGCGGTCGCGCTGGCCCTGGCCGAGCAGGGCTGCGACGTGGGGATCACCTGGTACCGCGACCGGGACGCCGGCGAGGCGACCGCCGAGCAGGTGCGGGCGCTGGGCCGACGGGCGGAGGTCCGCCACCTCGACCTGACCCGGCTGCCCGCCGCGGCCGACGTCGTCGACGAGCTGGCCGACGCCCTCGGCGGCGTCGACGTCCTGGTGAACGACGCGGGCACCGGCCACTCCACGCCGCTGCTGGACCTGGACTTCGCCACCTGGCGCGAGGTGCTGGCCACCGACCTCGACGGCGCCTTCCTGTGCCTGCAGCGGGCCGCGCGGCGGATGGTCGCCGCCGGGAACGGCGGGCGGATCGTGAACATCACCAGCGTCCACGAGCACGCGCCGCGCGTCGGCGCGGCCGGCTACTGCGCCGCCAAGGGCGGGCTGGGCCTGCTCACCAAGGTCGCCGCCCTGGAGCTGGCCGAGCACGGGATCACCGTCAACTCCGTCGCCCCGGGGGAGATCGCCACCCCGATGACCGGCCAGGAGGACGAGGACCCGACCGCGCCCGGCCACGAGCGCCCCGGCGTCCCGCTGCGCCGGCCGGGCGACGCCCGCGAGGTCGCCGCCGTCGTCGCCTTCCTCGCCTCGCCCGGCGCCGGGTACGTCACCGGTGCCTCGTGGGCGGTGGACGGCGGGATGCTGCAGATGGGCCCGATGGCCGGCTCGCACCTGGCGGCCGACGACTGGCGCCGCGGCTGAGCCGGCCGCGGCTCAGGCCAGCCGGTTGCGCTTGCGCCGGTAGAGCTGCGCGTCGGCGCGGGCGAGCACGGTGGCGAGCTCGTCCCCGGGCGCGGCCGCGGCGACCCCGGCGGTCCAGGTGAAGGGGTGGGTCTCCGCCAGCGCCGCCATGAGCTGCCAGGCGGCGTCCTCGTCGGTCGCCGGCAGGCACAGCACGAACTCGTCGCCGCCGTACCGGCCCAGCACGTCGGCCCGCCGCAGCCGGCGCCGCCAGCTCGCGGTCAGCTCGCGGAGGAGGTCGTCGCCCGCGCCGTGCCCGTCCCGGTCGTTGACCTCCTTGAAGTCGTCGAGGTCGAGGATCGCGAAGGTCAGGGGCTCGCCGGTGCGCGCCGCTCGTGACAGGTGCCCGGCCGCCTGCTCCTCCCAGGCGCGGCGGTTGGCCACCCCGGTGAGCGGGTCGGTCGCCGCCGCTCGGCACAGCTGCCGGGCCAGCCGCCCCTGCACCTCGGTCAGCACGACCACCGACACGACGACGGCGATCCACGGCGACACGAAGTCCGACGGCGCGGCGGCCCACGCACCGGCGCTGCCGGAGACCAGGGCGAGGGCGGCGTGCGCCCGGGCGACCCGAAGCGGGAAGAAGTGCGCGGCGTACAGGCTCACCGCGATCAGCGCGGGCCCCAGGCCCACGACGCCCACGGCGGTCGCCGCGCGCCAGGCGACCACGCCGACCAGCACGGAGAGCAGGGCGACGCCGGCGTGCAGCACCCAGGAGGGCAGCCGCCCGGCGGCCGACCGCAGCGCCGCGCCGGCCGCCAGGCCGATCCCCCCGAGCGCCCACAGCAGGCCGACGGGTGTGGCGTCGTCCATCGGCGCCGCGGCGCTGAACCAGCAGAGGAGCCCGCTGACGCCGTAGACCACCGCCAGCATGGTCGCGGCCGTGCGTGGTCCGGTCTGCACCCAGTTCCTCCTCGTCCTCCCCCCGAGGTCGATGCCCTCCATCCTGCGGGTCGGGGGTGACGACGCGCCGCCCAGGGAGGCGGGACGCCCCCCGTCCGAGTGGTGTCCGCCGCCCTGGCCGGCGGGGGTGCGTGCCCGCGCCGGGACCCGTACGGTGCGCGCAGGGAGCTGCCCGGGACAGGAGGGCGCGTGCAGTCCACCGCCGGTCGTCCGGGTGCCACGGGCGCCACCGTCGGGGTGGAGGAGGAGTTCCACCTCGTCGACCCCGGGACCTTCGCGCTCGCCCCCAGCCCCGACCTGGTCGCCGCCGCGGCGCGGCACGAGCTGGGCGAGCGGGTGCACGCCGAGATCACCACGACGCAGCTGGAGACGGCCACCGGCATCTGCCGGACCCTCGGCGAGGTCCGGACGGCGCTGGCGGGCACCCGGGCGGAGGCGCGCGCCGCGGCGGAGAGCGCCGGGGTGGCGCTCCTGATGGCCTCGACCCACCCCTCGGCCGGCTGGCGCGAGCAGGTCATCACCCCCGAGCCGCGGTACGAGGCCATGGTGCGCCGCTGGGCCGGCCTCGCCCGGCGCCAGGACATCTGCGGCTGCCACGTGCACGTCGGCGTGCCCGACCTGGACACGGCGGTCGCGGTGATCGACCGGGCCCGCGTCCACCTGCCGGTGCTGCTGGCGCTCACCGGCAGCTCGCCGTTCCACGACGGCGCGGACACCGGCTACGAGAGCTACCGGACGCTGTGGTGGGGGCGCTGGCCGCACACCGGCATCCCCGAGCCGCTGGGATCCGCGGACCGGTACCGCGCGGTCGTCGACGGCCTGGTCGCCGCCGGGGTCATCGCGGACGCCTCGCACCTGTACTGGGACCTGCGGCCCTCCTCGCACCTGCCGACCGTCGAGTTCCGGCTGGCCGACGTCTGCACCGACCTCGACGACGCCGTCCTGCACGCCGCCCTCGCGGCGTCCCTGGTCCGCGTCCTCGCCGCGCGCGCGGAGCGCGACGAGCCCTTCGAGCAGCCCCGGACCGAGCTGCTGCGGGCGGCACGCTGGCGGGCGGCGCGCGACGGCGTCTCCGGGTCGCTGTTCGACCCGGTCGCCGGCGTGCTCGTCGACGCCCGGACGGCGGTGGGTGCCCTGCTGGCCGAGCTCGCCGACGACCTGGCCGACCGCGGGGAGCTCGACGAGGTGCGGGAGCTGGTGCAGCGGCTGCTCGCCCGGGGTACCTCCGCGGTGCGCCAGCGGGCGGTGTGGCGGCGCACCGGCGACCTGCGCGAGGTCGCCGCCTCGATCGTGCGGGAGGGACGTGGACGTGGCTGATCCGGTGCTCGAGCAGATCCGCGCCCTGGCCCGGCCGCTGCGCACGCCGGCGGACCTCGACCCGCTCCTGGAGCGGATCGGGGACGCCCGGGTCGTGGCCGTCGGCGAGGCCAGCCACGGCACGCACGAGTACTACGCCTGGCGGGCGGCGCTGACCCGGCGGCTGGTCGAGGAGCGGGGGTTCGACCTGGTGGCCGTCGAGGGCGACTGGCCCGACTGCTACCGCGTCGACCGCAGCGTGCGGCTGCGGCCGGGCGCCCACGAGGACCCGCGCGACGCGCTCGACGCCTTCGCCCGCTGGCCGACGTGGATGTGGGCCAACGACGACGTCGTCGACTTCTGCCGCTGGCTGCGCGACCGCAACGCCGGGCTGCCCGAGGCGCAGCGCGTCGGCTTCTACGGCATCGACGTGTACAGCCTCTGGGACTCGATGCACGAGCTGGTCGACTGGCTCGCCGAGCACGAGCCCGGCCACGTCGAGCAGGCCAAGCGGGCGCTCGCCTGCTTCGAGCCCTTCGGCGAGGACGGCGCCGAGTACGCGTTCGCGAGCCGGTTCGCGCCCACCTCCTGCGAGCAGGCGGCCGTCGACCTCCTGCGGTCGCTCTGCGAGCGGCGCGGGGAGGCCGAGGCCGCCGCGGGGGCCGACGCCCGGTTCGCCGCCGAGCAGAACGCCGCCGTGGTGGTCGGTGCCGAGCGCTACTACCGGGCCATGGTGCACGGGTCCGCGGAGTCGTGGAACGTCCGCGACGTGCACATGGCCGACACCCTCGACCGGCTGCTGGAGCACGCCGGACCCAGGGCCGTCGTCTGGGAGCACAACACGCACATCGGCGACGCCCGGGCCACCGACATGGCCGACGCCGGGATGACCAACGTCGGGCAGCTGCTGCGGGAGCGGCACGGTGCCGAGGACGTCGTCCTCGTCGGGTTCGGCGGCTACCGCGGCGGGGTGGTCGCCGGGCGGGAGTGGGGTGCGCAGACGGAGCGGATGACCGTGCCGCCCGCGCGGTCGGGGAGCCTGGAGGCGCTGCTGCACGACGCCGTGGGCGAGGACGCCCTCTTCGTCCACCCGCGCGGGGAACGGCCCGGCTGGCTGCACCGGCGGCTGGACCACCGGGCGATCGGCGTGGTGTACCGGCCCGAGCGGGAGCCGTGGGGGAACTACGTGCCCACGGTGCTCGGCGAGCGCTACGACGCCTTCCTCTACCTGGACGACACCACGCCCCTGCAGCCGCTGCACCTGGAGCGGGCCGACGAGCACGTGCCCGTCGCCGCCTTCGACGCGTGACCGGGCCGGGGCACGCGTCGGGCCGCCTCGGCAGCCGGCCGGTCGGGGCCGCGCCCGGGGAGGCGTGGGCGGCGGGGGTGCACGCGCTCGACCTGGGCGGGGGAGCGGAGGTCCTGCTCGCCGTCCCGCCGGGAGAGCCGGTCCCGCGCCCCCTGCTGGTGTTCTTCCACGGCGCCGGCGGCACCCCGGCGCAGAGCCTGGGTGCGGTGCAGCAGGCGGCCGCCGGGCGCGGGGTGCTGGTGCTGGCGCCGCGGTCGGGGGCCGCCACCTGGGACCTCCTCACCGGCCGCGTGGGCCGCGACGTCGCCGTGCTCGACGCGGCGTTGCAGCAGGTCGCCGGGCACGCGGCGGTGGCCCGCTGCGCCGTCGGCGGCTTCTCCGACGGCGCCTCCTACGCCCTCTCGATCGGCGCGGCCAACGGCGACCTGTTCGAGGCGGTGCTGGCCTTCTCGCCAGGGTTCGCCGCCCCGCCGGCCGCGGTGGGCCGGCCGCGCATCTGGATCACCCACGGGACCGGCGACCGGGTGCTGCCGGTGGACCGGTGCGGCCGCCGGCTCGCGGCGGCGTTCGACCGGTCGGGCTACGACGTCACCTACGACGAGTTCGACGGCGGGCACGTGGTCCGCCCGGAGGGGGTGAACGCCGCGCTGGACCGGTGGCTCGGCTGACGCTCACATCGAGCGGGTCTCGCCGGCGCGGTCGGCGAAGGCGTCGACGAGCCGGCCCTCGAGCGCCGCGGTGACCTGGTCCCGGTGCAGTTCGACCGTCGCGGTGTCCGTCGGGCCCCAGCCCGGCGAGAGCTCCCCGGCGACCAGGTCGGCGGCGCGCTGGACCTCGGCGCGCTGCCCGTCGTCCCGGCAGGCCACCGCCACGTCGCGGAGCATCCGGAGCAGGGCGGTGACCAGTGTCGGTTCGCTCCCGCCGAAGCGCGCCACCTGGCCGCAGGCCAGGTCGAGGTAGTACCGCAGGTCCCGGTCGGGCACCACGGCGCGGCCGGCGCCCGTCTCGTCGGCGTGCAGCGTCGGGCCGAGGTGCCGGCCGGTCAGCCGGACCAGCAGGTCGCCCATGTGGCCGATCGCCGTCGCGGCCGTCACCGGGTCGTTGATGCTGGGGGACATCGCCTTCACGGCGATGTCCTCGAGCTGCCGGAAGCCGAAGGCGGCGTCCTGGTCGATGGTCCGTTCGTTGTTCAGGACGACGGCCGCCCGGACGGCGTCGTCGAGGTCCTCGCTCCCGCCCCACGTCGTGGCGATCGGGCTGCCGAGGGTGATCATGTCGCCGGGGCGGACCTCCACGCGGACGACGGCGTCGTGGCGGCGGGCGGCGTCCACGAGGGTGCCCGTGTCGACCACCTCGACGAACCCGCTGCGGGGCGCGTGCACCAGCCGCCCCGCGCGCGCCTCCAGGTCCAGCTCGTCGGGGGAGCGCTGCCCGTGGCCGCTGTACGGGCCGTAGAAGGTCTCGATCGCGCGCCGGGCGTCGTCGTGGACCCGCGTCATCATCGTGTCCACGCGCAGCATGCGGACCATGTGGCTGATGAAGGCGAGCAGCGCGCCGACGCAGCCGACGCCGAGCAGCGCGGCGACCAGGCAGACCAGCGTCGGCACCGGCTCGGCGCTGTTGATGCCGCGCAGGCCGGAGACCGCGAACACGAAGGTGGCGGTCAGCACCGACAGGACCCGCTTGGTGACCGCGTCGCGGACGAAGTCGCGCAGCAGTCGGGGCGAGAACTGCTGCGAGGCGAGCTGCAGCGCCACGATCGTGATGCTGAAGGTCAGGGTGGTGATGGTGACCGCGGCGGTGGCCACCAGTTGCAGGAGCGTGCCGGCGGCGCTGGTGTCGGCGGGCCACAGGCCGGCGAGGAACCCGCCGCGTGGTTCCACCGCGCCCAGGGCCCACCCGGCGGTGGCGGCCAGGGCCGCACTGGCCGCCGGCCAGAGCCACAGTGGTGCCTGCGACCGTGCTGCGCTGGTCTGTCCCCGTTGCGTCACGGGGCGCCGCCTACCCGTTCCGCGGCCGGTACGCACCGGCGCGGGGTCCAGGTCCCCGCGCCGGTCCTGGCTACGCGGAGTCGCGTTCCGTGACGTCCTCGCCGGCGGGGTCGACGTCCTTGGGCCCGCCGGTCTTGGAGACCTCCCACCGCGGGCCGAGCTGCTCGAGCGCCAGCCGGCCGTAGACCTGCTGCTGGGTGGCCACCCGCTCGGACCGGCCGCGGCCCAGGAAGCTGACCATCCAGTGCAGCACCGTGGTGACGCGGCTCTTGAAGCCCACGATGTACATCAGGTGCACGACCAGCCACAGCACCCAGGCGATGAAGCCGCTGAACTTGAACTTCCAGATGTCCGCGACCGCCGAGAACCGCGAGATCGTGGCCATCGACCCCTTGTCGAAGTACTCGAACGGCTCCTGCGGCTTCTTGCCGGTGGCGCGGCGCTCGATCGCCTCGGCGGCGTAGCGGCCGCCCTGGATGGCGACCTGGGCGACGCCGGGCAGCTTGCCCAGCGCCATCATGTCCCCGACGACGTGGATCTCCGGGTGGCCGGGCAGGGTGAGGTCGGGCTGCACCGAGATGCGGCCGGCCCGGTCGACGTCCGCGCCGGTCTGCTCGCCGAGGATGCGACCCAGCCCGCTGGCCTGCACGCCCGCGGCCCAGATCTTGGTCGCGGCCTGGATGCGCCGGACCGTGCCGTCGGAGTCCTTGACCTCCAGGCCGTCGGCGTCGACGCCGGTGACCATCGCGCCGAGCTGCACGTCGACGCCGATCTCGTTGAGCTGCCGCCGGGCGGCGTCGCCGAGCTTCTCGCCGAAGGACGGCAGCACCGCCGGGGCGGCGTCGAGCAGGATGATCCGGGCCCCGGTGGGGTTGATGTTGCGGAAGTCCCGGCGCAGGGTCCGGCGCGCCAGCTCGGCGATCTGGCCGGCCATCTCCACCCCGGTGGGGCCGGCGCCGACGACGACGAAGGTGAGCAGCCGGTCCACCTCGGCCGGGTCCTTGGCGATCTCGGCGAGCTCGAAGGCGCCGAAGATGCGGCCGCGGAGCTCCAGGGCGTCGTCGATGCTCTTCATGCCGGGCGCGAACTCGGCGAAGTGGTCGTTGCCGAAGTACGACTGCCCGGCGCCGGCCGCGACGATCAGCTCGTCGTAGGGGTGCACGGTCTGCCGGCCCAGGATCTCCGAGGTCACCGTGCGGCCGGCGACGTCGATGTCGGTGACCTCGCCCAGCACCACGCGCGCGTTCTTCTGCCGGCGCAGGATCTCCCGGGTCGCCGGCGCGATCTCGCCCTCGGAGAGGATGCCGGTGGCCACCTGGTAGAGCAGCGGCTGGAACAGGTGCTGGGCGGTCTTGCCGATCAGCGTGACCTCGACCGGCGCCTTCTTCAGCGCCTGCGCGGCGAACAGGCCGCCGAAGCCGGAGCCGACGATGACGACGCGCGGCCGGCCGCCGGGGGTGTCGGTGGGGGCGGGCGCCTGCGCTGGTGATGTCGTCATGATGTTTCATCCTTCCACTCGGCCCCGTGCCGGTCGGGAGCACCCCGGGGGAGATGCACCTCACAGCGCGTCGACCCCGGTCGGTTCGCGGTCCGGCGGCGGGACCGGTAGACCCTCCGGGGTGCCGCGATCGGTGTCCGTCGTTCTCGTTCCCGGTCTCGGGCTGGATGAACGTTCCGCGCGCAGGTTGCGCCGAGAAGTTGCCGCCGACGTCGTCCTCCTCCCCGGCATGGGGCGGCGGTCACCGGTGCCGGCGGTCGACGACCTCGCGCGGCGGCTGGTCGCCGCGCTGCCCCGGGGGCCGGTGGTCCTGGTCGGGCACTCGCAGAGCTGCCAGGTGGTGGCCGCGGCCGCCACCGACCCGCGGGTGGTGGGGGTCCTGCTGTGCGGGCCGACCACCGACCCGCGGATGCGCCGGCTGCGCGTGCTCGCCGCGCGCTGGGTGCGCACCGCGCTCGCCGAGCCCTGGTGGCAGGTGCCGCTGATCGTGCGGCAGTGGCTGCGCACCGGGCCGCGGGCGATGAGCGCGCTGTGGCGGACCGCCTCGCCGGACGCCATCGAGGAGCGGCTGGCCGCGGTCACCGCGCCGGTCGTCGTGGTGCGCGGGGACCGCGACGCGCTGTGCCCGGCCGACTGGGCGGCGCGGGTGGCCGGTGCGGCGCCGCGCGGCCGGCTGGTCGAGCTCCCGGGCGCGGCGCACATGACGGTGCAGACCCACCCCGCGCGGCTGGCGGCCATCCTCCGCTCCTTCTGACCGCCGCCGGCCGCGCCGCACGGCACCACGCCGCACACCGCGCGTCCTCCCGCCGCACCGCGGGGGACGCGTGGTCCTCTTACTGGCCGTCCGTGCGGCCGCGGACCTCGGCGTAGCGCTCGCGCACGTGGGTCGCCGCCGGGGCGTCGAACTCCTGCAGCCCCGGCTGCGGCCACTCGGGCGGTGCGTCCGCGCCGGAGAGCACCCAGGCGGCCTGCCGCGCGGCGCCGTCGGCGACGTACTCGCCGGGCGGCGGGACGAGGACCGGCCGGCCGAAGATGCCGGGCGCCAGCTGCTGCACGGCCGCCGAGCGCGCGGCCCCGCCGATGAGCATCACCCGCTGGACGTCCACGCCCTGGGCGACGACGGCCTCGATGCCGTCGGCCAGCCCGCAGAGCAGCCCCTCGACCGCGGCGCGGGCCCAGTGCGCCGGCGTCGAGGTGCGCAGGGTGAGGCCGTGCACCGAGCCGGTGGCGTGGGGCAGGTTCGGCGTCCGCTCGCCCTCCAGGTAGGGCACCAGCACCAGGCCGTCGGCGCCGGAGGGGGCCGACAGCGCCAGCTCCGAGAGGGTCGCGTGGTCCACCCCGAGCAGCGCGGCGGCGGCGTCGAGCACGCGGGCGGCGTTGAGCGTGGCCACGAGCGGGAGGTGGTTGCCGGTGGCGTCGGCGAACCCGGCCACGGTGCCGGTGACGTCGGCGACGGCGGTGGGGGTCACGGCGGAGACGACGCCGGACGTGCCGATCGAGACGACGACGTCGCCCGGTCGCGCCGCCAGGCCCAGCGCCGCCGCGGCGTTGTCGCCGGTGCCGGGGCCGAGGACGGCGCGGCCGCCGGCGAGGCTGCCCACGCCCTCGGCGGGGCCGGCCACCCGGGGGACCGAGGGACGGCGACCGCGCATCGCGCGCTCGAGCAGGTCGAGGCGGTACTCGCCGGTGCGCGCCGACCAGTAGGCGGTGCCGCTGGCGTCACCGCGGTCGGTGACCAGCGTGCCGAGGTCGCGGTCGGCCCGCAGCCGCCAGGTCAGCCAGTCGTGCGGCAGGCAGACCGCGGCGGTGCGGTCGGCGTTGGCGGGCTCGGCGTCGGCCAGCCAGCGCAGCTTCGTCGCCGTGAACGAGGCGACCGGCACCAGGCCGACGGCGTCGGCCCAGGCGCGGCGGCCGGCGTCCTCGTCGCCGTCGCCGAGCTCGCGGATCAGGTCGGCGGCGGCGGGCGCCGAGCGGACGTCGTTCCACAGCAGCGCGTCGCGGACCACCTCGCCCCGCTCGTCGAGGCAGACCATCCCGTGCTGCTGGCCGCCGACGGCGAGGGCGTCGACGTCCTCGAGCCCGCCGGCCTCCGAGGCGGCGGCCCGGAAGGCCTCCTCCCACGCCCGGGGGTCGACGGCGGTGCCCTCGGGGTGCGGCGCCCGCCCCGAGCGGACCAGCTCGCCGGTCGCGGCATCGCGGACGACGACCTTGCACGCCTGCGTCGAGGTGTCGACGCCCGCCACGAGGGTCATCGGACCCGCTCCGGGCCCTGGCCGGCGGGACGGGCGGTGGACGGCGGTGCGGACAGGGGCGTCATGGGAAGGGGACCTTAGGCGGCCCCACCCGCGGGCGCCCGGCGGAGGGTCGCGGGGGAGCAGGGGCGGTCCGCCTTGACCGCCCGACCCGGGAGCCCCTAATTTGTTTGCGCAACCGACTAATCGGGTGGGGGAGGTGGGCATGGGCGAGGTGCCGTCCCTGTACGACGGGTCGTCCGAGCGGCGCGCCCCGGCCGACCAGGCCACGGTGCGCCGCACCAACCTGGGGTTGGTCCTGCGCCACCTCCGCGACCACGGCCCGCGGTCCCGCGCCCGCATCGCCCAGGAGACCGGGCTGAACAAGGCGACGGTGTCCAGCCTCGTCGCCGAGCTCGCCGAGCGCCGGCTGGTCACCACCGGCGAGGTCGACCGTGCGGGGGCGGTCGGCCGCCCCGGCCTGACCGTGCACCTGGACGGCGGCTGCGTCTGCGGCATCGGTGTCGAGCTCAACGTCGACTACGCCGCGGTGCTCGTGCTCGACCTGCGCGGCGAGGTGCTGTTCGAGCAGCGGCTCGCCCTCGACCTGCCCACCCTCGGCGCCGAGCGGACCCTCGACGCGGTCGCCGGGCTGGTGTCCGACGCGGTGGCCGCGGCCGCCACCGCCGGCGCCCGTCCCGCCGGGCTGACCGTGGCGGTCGCCGGCCTGGTCCGCAGCGTCGACGGCGTGGTCACGCTGGCGCCGAACATCGGCTGGCACGACGTCGCGGTCCTGGACGGCCTGCACGCCCGCCTCGGCACCGGCTTCCCGATCCGCGTCGAGAACGACGCGAACCTCTCGGCCATCGCCGAGTGGGCGATGGGCTCGGAGGCGCGCACCCCCGACCTGGTCTACCTGACCGGTGAGGTCGGCGTCGGCGGCGGCGTGATCGTCGCCGGCCGGCTGCTGCGCGGTGCGGGCGGGCTCTCCGGCGAGGTCGGGCACACCTCGCTGGGCGACCCGGACCTCGTCTGCGGCTGCGGCCGGCGCGGCTGCTGGGAGACCGTCGTCGGCATGGCGGCGCTGCTGCGCGCCGCCGCCGACCCGGGCGACCCGGTGGGCGACCCGGCCCGCGACCTGGAGGCCCGCCTGTCGGAGGTGGCCGCCCGCGCCGAGGCCGGTGACGCCCGCACCCTCGCCGCCCTCCACCAGGTGGGCGCCTCGCTCGGCACCGGCGCCGCCGTGCTGATCAACCTGTTCAACCCGCGGGTGGTCATCCTCGGCGGCTACTTCGCCGTGCTCGGGAAGTACCTCATGGCGCCCCTCATGGCAGAGCTGGAGGCGCGGGTGCTCGGGCCCGGCGTGGCCGGCGCGCGCGTCGTCCTCTCCACCCTCGGGTTCACCGCCGCCGTCCGCGGCGGCGCCCACGTCGCCCTCGAGTCGGTGTTCGAGGACCCGACCCTGGTGCCGGTGCCCTCGCTCGAGCCGGCCGGGGCAGGCGCCCGGTGACCCCGCAGCCCGGCGCGGCCGACGGCCGCGCCCCCGACCTCCAGGTCGCCGACCTGGGAACCACCCTCGCCACCGGCGAGCAGCACACCTCCTCGTCCGCCGACGACCGCGCGAGCCGGCGCGGGCCGGAGGCTCCCGAGGGCAGCGCAGCCCACCGATCGACCCGGACGGAGATCCCCGCATGACCGACTACACCCCCCGCAAGGACGACAGGTTCAGCTTCGGTCTGTGGACCGTCGGCTGGCAGGGCGTCGACGTCTTCGGCGGCGCGGTCCGCCCGCCGCTGGACCCGGTGGAGGCGGTCCACCGGCTCGCCGAGCTGGGCGCGGCCGCCGTCACCTTCCACGACGACGACCTGGTGCCCGACGACGCCACCCGCGAGACCGCCCTCGAGCGGTTCAAGAAGGCGCTCGCCGAGACCGGTGTCGGCGTGGAGATGGCCACGACCAACCTGTTCGGCGCCCCGGTGTTCAAGGACGGCGGCTTCACCGCCAACGACCGCGCCGTGCGCCGGTACGCGCTGGCCAAGGTGCTGCGCAACGTCGACCTGGCCGCCGAGCTGGGCGCGAAGACGTACGTGCTCTGGGGCGGCCGGGAAGGTGCCGAGTCCGGCGCCACCAAGGACGTCGCCGCCGCGCTCGACCGGTACAAGGAGGGGCTGGACGTCCTCTGCGCCTACGTGCGCGAGAAGGGCTACGACATCCGCTTCGCCCTGGAGCCCAAGCCCAACGAGCCGCGCGGTGACATCCTGCTGCCGACGATCGGCCACGCCATCGCCTTCATCAACGAGCTGGAGGAGCCCTCCCGCGTCGGGCTGAACCCCGAGGTCGGGCACGAGGAGATGGCCGGGCTGAACTTCGCCCAGGGCATCTCGCAGGCGCTGTGGCACGACAAGCTCTTCCACGTCGACCTCAACGGCCAGCACGGCCCGCGCTTCGACCAGGACCTGCGCTTCGGCGCGGGCAACCTGCGCGGCGCCTTCTGGACCGTCGACGCCCTCCTGGGCGCCGGCACCGGCAAGGCCTACGACGGCTACCTGCACTTCGACTACAAGCCGCCGCGGACCGAGGACATCGACGGCGTCTGGGAGACCGCCCGTGCCTGCATGCGCAACTACCTGATCCTGCGGGACAAGGTGCAGGCGTTCCGGGCCGACCCCGAGGTCGCCGAGGCGCTGGAGGCCGCGCGCGTGGCCGAGCTCGCCGTCCCCACCCTGGCCGAGGGCGAGTCGCTGGACGCGCTGCGGAACGAGGCGCACGACCCCGAGGCGCTCGGCGCCCGCGGCCTGCAGTTCGAGCGCCTGGACCAGCTGGCGATGGAGCACCTGCTCGGCGTCCGCTGAGCGCAGCCCGCGCGGGCGGGCGGGGACGTCCCCGCCCGCCCGCGCGGCTCAGCGGTGCCGCGGCCGGGTTGCGACGGCGAGCACCGCCAGGACGACGACGGCCGCCAGCTCGACCCAGAACGACTCCCACCACAGCGGCGCCGCGGTGGTCTCGACGAACCCGAACAGGCCGACGGTGGTCGACAGCAGCAGGCCGGCCAGGGTCCCGAGCGCGGTCAGCGCCCCGAGCGCGGCGACGGCCCACAGCCACCGGTGGGGGACGACCAGCAGCAGGACGGCGAGCCCGAGACCCGCGATCGCGTTGAGCATGAACGCCGGACCGATGACGTCGATGTTCCGGTAGCCGTCGAGCCACAGGTCCAGGTGCAGCCAGCCCATCACGGCCAGCAGCACCGCGCCGGCCAGCCGCAACGCCCAGGTGAGCATCCCCGCGCGCCGCCCGGGGGTGGTCGTCGCAGTCATCACGCGACCTCCACGCTGACCTCCATGCCCATCGCCCGGTGGTTGCCCACCGAGCAGTAGATGACGTAGCTGCCCGGCTCGAGGTCCACGGTGAGGGTCTCCGACTGCCCCGGCTGCAGGACGGCCGTCGCGGCGACGTCCTCGCCGTCGCGCTCGACCACGAAGTCGTGGCTCGCGTCGCCCTCGTTGGAGACGGCGAACTCGTAGGTGCCGGCCGCGAAGCTGTCCTCGTCGAGCTCGATGGCGAAGTCGACGAGCTGCGCCTCGACGGTCTCGGTCTCCTGCTGACCGGCCGGTGACGACGCCGGGGCCGACGTGGCGGTCTCCGTCGCGCTGGGCGGCGACTCCGTCGTGGTCCCGGCCGGGACGTCGGCCACCGCCTCGGTGTCGGGGTCGTCGGAGCCGCAGCCGGCCACGACCAGGGCGAGGCCCGTGATCGCGACGGCCAGGCGATGGGCCGCTGGACGCCTGTTCCAGGAACGCACGGGACCTCCTCGGAGCGGCCACCGGACGGCAGCCATCGTGGGATCGAGATCCTCGGGCCGGGCGCCCCGTCGCGGAAGTGCTTCCGGCGCGCCGCTCAGCCCGCCGTCGCGCCGTCGGCTCCTGTGACCGCGCGCTCGCACCATGTGACGACCGTGCCCAGCACCTCCGGGTCGAGGGGGCCGCGCAGCTCCCGCCGGTAGGCGCCCATCGACGGCGGCCCCGGCTGCCGCCGCAACGTGTGGGTGAGGTCGGGGACGAGGCGGGTCTCCACCGGACCGCGCACCGTGGCGGCGAGGACCGCCAGGTCCGCGGGCCGCGCCTGCAGGTCCTTCGCGCCGGTGACCGCCAGCACCGGGACGTCGATGCGGCGCAGGTCCTCCCGCGGGTCGTGGGCCAGGAACTCGCGGTGCCACCGGGCGTTGATCCGCGCGCCACCGATCCGGGCCACGTCGGTGGTCGTCGCCTTGATCCGCTGGTGGTTGGCCGCCACCTTGGACTCCAGGTCGGTGCGGAGCAGGCGGAGGACGAACCGGACCGGGGCGGGGAGCGTCGGGGTGATCTGCCGGGCCTGCCACCGCAGCAGCTCCTCGCCGGGGGTGGCGCTCATCGCGAGCAGCACCAGCCCGGACACGGGGGCGCCCCGGGCGGCGAGCGCGGCGGCGAGGATCGCACCCTCGCTGTGCCCGGCCAGCAGCACACGGCCGGCGTCCACCTCCGGCCGCGCGCGCAGCGCATCGAGGGCGGCGCCGAGGTCGTCGACGTTGTCGTGGAGGCCGGCGGTGCGCCAGTCGCCGGGGCTCTCACCGACGCCGCGCTTGTCGTAGCGCAGCGAGGCGATCCCGGCGCCGGCCAGCGCGACGGCGAGCTGGCGGGCGACGTCGAACCGGGCGCGGCGGTGGTTGGAGTCGCGGTCGATCGGGCCGGAGCCCGAGGCCAGCAGCACGGCGGGTGCCGGCTCGGGCGCGTCGGGGAGGGTGAGCGTGCCGGCGAGCGGGCCGGCGGCGCCGGGGACCTGGACGGGGACGTCGCGCACGTCAGCCGGCCCGGCGGAGCGAGTCGGCGACGGCTGCGGCGTCGTCGGTGCCGACGAGCAGCGTGTCGTACCGCTGGCCGTCCAGACGGACGCGCACGGCGGGCTGGCCGCGCCGGACGCAGACCAGCATGCGCTCGCCGGGGCGGCGCCAGGTCCCGATCTTCCGGACGCCGGGCAGCGCGAGTCCGGGGGCGCGCAGCCCGCGGGTCGCCCCGACCGCGTCGCCCACGACCTCCACCTCGGTGATCGCGCTGCGCGGCACGGCGACGTCGCGCAGGAGGCCGGCGATCTTCTCGCCGGGGGTGAGGTGGACCGACAGGGTCGAGGGCGTCAGTTGCAGCGTGGCCATGCCGCCACTATTCTCGAAACTTAGAGTGTTGTCAATCATGAGAACGGTGGGCGCGTGAACTCGGTCGACCTGTTGCTGCACCCCGTCCGGCTCCGCGTGGTGCAGGCGTTCCTCGGGGACCGCACGCTCACCACGGGCGAGCTGCGGTCCGCGCTGCCCGATGTGCCGGTCGCGTCGCTCTACCGGCACGTCGGGGTGCTGGCCGACGCGGGCGTGCTCGAGGTGGTGGGGGAGCGGAAGGTCCGCGGCGCCTCGGAGCGCAGCTACCGCCTGGTGCTGGAGGCGGCGGACGTGCCGGCCGACGACCTGAACGCGCTGTCGGCCGAGGACCACCGGCGCGCGTTCACCGCGTTCGTCGCCGCCCTCCTGGCCGACTTCGACCGCTACCTCGACCGCGGGGCGCCCGACCTGGCGCGCGACGGCGCCGGCTACCGCCAGGTGGGGCTGTGGCTGACCGACGAGGAGTTCGCCGGGTTCCTGGCCGACCTGCGCGCGCTGTTCCAGCGGCGGCTGTCCAACCGGCCCGGCGACGGGCGCCGGCGCCGGCTGGTCGGCCTGGTGAACCTGCCGGGGGACGACGCCTGACCCTGCCCGGTGACGTCGTCCCCCGGGGGGTCAGCGGTCGAGCCGCTTGCGCGCCTTCACCGCGCGCTTGCTGGCCCTGTCGAGCACCTTGCCGGCCCGGCGCACCCGCCGCTCCTGGCGGTCGACCGTGCCGCGCACGAGCAGCCCGATGCCGATGCCCAGCAGCCAGCTGTCCTTGGCGATGGACAGGCCCTGCTCGGTGGGCGCCAGGCTGCCCTCCTTCCGCATGCCCGGCGTCTTGAGGTACAGGCCCAGCAGGCCGCCGGAGAAGGCGGTGAGCGCGGCGCCCGCGACGGCGGTCGGCACGAACGGGGTGAGGAGGGCGGCGCCGATGGCGATCTCCGCAGTCGACAGGGCCTTCGCGAACTGCTGCGGCGGGACGTTGCCGAGGAACGGGTAGGTGCCGGCGGCGAAGCCGTGCATGCCGGCCGCGGCCTCCTCGTCGGCGCCGCGCTTGCCGAGGCCGCTGTTGAGGATGAAGGCGCCGGCGGAGATCCGCGGGGCGATCTCGGACAGGGTGATGGGCAGGCCCATGGGTGCGCACCTCTCGGGGTCGGGGGCTGGTCCAGTGCTCAACCAGCGTGCCCCGTGCGCGGGCCGTCAACCCTGGATGCCCCCGTCGTCGTCGCCCCGTCGGTCGACGTCCGCCGGGGTGGGCCGCCTCACGTGCCACTATGGCGGCGTGGCGTACACCTCTGCCTCGGCCGGCGTGCTGCTGCGCCACGTGCGCACCGGGCGCGCGCGCAGCCGTGCGGACCTCGTCGCGCTCACCGGGGCGTCGCGGAACACGGTCAGCGCGCGCGTCGACCAGCTGATCGCGGCGAACCTCCTGGAGGAGGGCGGTCGTGGCTGGAGCACCGGGGGCCGGCCGCCGACGCTGCTGCAGTTCAACAGCCGGGCGGGCTGCGTCCTCGCCGTCGACCTCGGGGCGAGCAGCGTCGACGTCGCCGTCACCGACCTGTCGGCCTCGATCCTGGCCACCGTCGGGCACCCGATCGACATCGCCGACGGCCCGGGCCCGGTGCTCGCCGAGGTCGACCGGCTGGCGCAGAAGGTGCTGGCGGAAGCGGGCCTCACCCCCGCCGACGTGTGCGCCGTCGGCGTCGGCGTGCCGGGGCCGGTGGAGTTCTCGACCGGCCGACCGTCGCACCCGCCGATCATGCCCGGCTGGCACGACTACCCGGTCCCGAGCGCCTTCGGCCGCTACGAGTGCCCGGTCTACGTGGACAACGACGTGAACGTCATGGCGCTGGGGGAGATCGGCGTCGCCGGCTCCTCGCAGGACCTGCTCGTCGTCAAGGTCGGCACCGGCATCGGCTGCGGCGTGATCGTCGACGGCCGCGTCTACCGGGGGGCGCAGGGCAGCGCCGGCGACATCGGGCACATCCACGTCGCCCAGCCCGACGGGCGCACCGTCGTCTGCCGGTGCGGGCAGGAGAACTGCCTCGAGGCGATCGCCGGTGGCGGGGCCCTGCTGCGGGACGCGGCGGCGGCCGGCCTCCCCGTGGAGACGGTGCGCGAGGTGGTGCGGCTGGCCGCGGAGGGCAACGGCGTCGCGCTGGAACTGGTGCGCGGCGCGGGGCGCACGATCGGCACCGTGCTGGCCTCGCTGGTCAACTTCTTCAACCCGCACCGCATCGTCATGACCGGCGGCGTCGCGCAGGCCGGCGTCCCCCTGCTCGCCGGCATCCGTGAGGCCGTCTACCGGCGCTCCATGCCGCTGGCCGCCCGGGCGCTGGAGA
This sequence comes from Blastococcus sp. KM273129, assembly GCF_021698995.1. Taxonomy (NCBI): domain Bacteria; kingdom Bacillati; phylum Actinomycetota; class Actinomycetes; order Geodermatophilales; family Geodermatophilaceae; genus Blastococcus; species Blastococcus sp. KM273129. The sequence continues at coordinate 213,987 of NZ_SSXB01000001.1, forward strand.
TCACCGTGAGCGAGGCGCCCGACCTCTCCGGCCGGGTCGGTGCCGCCCTCATGGCCATCGAGGAGTTCCTCGACGAGGACTCGGTCGAGGCGGTGACCTCGCGATCCTCCGGATCGCACCGCGGCCAGTAGCCGCACCTCCCGGTGGCCGAGCGCGTTCGTCGCGCCAGCGCGACCCCCTCCGGGCCCACCCCGGCACCCTCGGGCGTCCCGTCCGCGACCGTGCGTGACGGCGGCGCGGTCCCACGGAGATCTCCCGGTCTCGGTTCGGTAACCGTGGCCCCGCAGCCTTGACCCCGTGTGACACCCCCCATATGTTGCTCCCTCAACGGACTAATGGTCAGCGCTGAGCAAAAGTTTCCGGAGGTGGCGACGTGGCCGGTGCGCCGGGTGCACGGGGCAGGGACGACACGGGGGCGCCCCTGCTGGCGATGCACGGGATCGTCAAGACCTTCCCGGGTGTGCGGGCGCTCGACGGCGTCGACCTCGACGTCCGCGCCGGTGAGGTGCACTGCCTGCTCGGGCAGAACGGCGCCGGCAAGTCGACGCTGATCAAGGTGCTCGCCGGGGCCCACCAGCCCGACGGCGGCCGGATCGAGTGGCGGGGCGAGCCGGTCTCCCTGACCAACCCGCAGGCGGCGATGAAGCACGGCATCGCCACCATCTACCAGGAGCTCGACCTGGTCGCCGGGCTCACCGTGGCCGACAACATCTTCCTCGGCCGCGAGCGGTCCCGTTTCGGCCTCGCCCGGCCGGCGCCGGCGAACGAGGCCGCCGGGAAGCTGCTGACCCGGCTCGGCCACCCGGAGATCCGGCCCACCGCCGAGGTCGGCTCGCTGCCCGCCGCCGCGCAGCAGATGGTCAGCATCGCCCGGGCGCTCTCCCAGGACGCGAAGCTGATCGTCATGGACGAGCCGTCGGCCGTCCTGGACAACGAAGAGGTCCAGCACCTGTTCGAGGTCATCCGCGACCTGACCCGCGACGGCGTCGCGGTGGTCTACATCTCCCACCGGCTGGAGGAGATCCGCGAGGTCGGCGACCGCATCACCGTGCTCAAGGACGGGCGCACCGTGGCCACCGGGCTGCCGGTGCGCGACACCACCACCCGCCAGGTGATCGAGCTGATGACCGGCCGCGACATCGAGTACGTCTTCCCCGAGCGCCGGGCCGTCCCCGCCGCGGAGCCGCTGCTCTCGGTGCGCGACCTGAGCCTGCGCGGCACCTTCCGGGGGGTGTCCTTCGACGTCCGCCCGGGCGAGGTGGTCGGCCTCGCCGGGCTGGTGGGGTCGGGGCGCTCGGAGATCCTCGAGACCATCTACGGCGCGCGCCGGGCGACCGGCGGCACCGTCTCGGTGGCGGGCCGGCGGCTGCGCCCGGGCCGGGTCTCCGCCGCGGTGGCCGCCGGCGTGGGGCTCGCCCCCGAGGAGCGCAAGAGCCAGGCACTGCTCCTCGGCGACGCCGTCTACCGCAACATGAGCATCGCCAGCCTGGCCCGGTTCGCCCGCGGCGGCTTTCTCTCCGGCAGCAACGAGAAGGACGCCGCCCGCGAGCAGGTGCAGGCCCTCGACGTCCGCCCGGCCGACGTGGACCGGGAGGTGCGGACGCTGTCGGGCGGCAACCAGCAGAAGGTCGTGCTCGCCCGCTGGTTGCTGCGCGACTGCCGGGTCCTGCTCCTCGACGAGCCCACCCGCGGGGTGGACGTCGGTGCGCGCTCGGAGATCTACGCGCTCATCCGCGAACTGGCCGACCGGGGGGTCGCCGTCGTCGTGGTGTCCAGCGAGATCCCCGAGGTCCTCGGCCTGGCCGACCGGGTCCTGGTGATCTCCGACGGTTCGGTCGTCGCCGAGCGACCGGCCGACGCGCTCGACGAGCACGCCGTGCTCGACCTCGTCATGGAGGGATCGGTCGGCCCGCGCCAGCGCGGCGACCGGCAGCAGCCCACCGCACAGCAGCACGAAGGGGACGTGGCATGACCGGCAGCACCGCGACGACCGGGGGAGCGGGCGCACCCGCGACGTCCAAGGGCCGCGCGCCCGAAGGGGGCGGCGGCAGGCGCGCCGGCTTCATGGCCGGGTCGGCGGGGCCCCTGGTCGGCCTCGTCGTCGCGCTGGTCCTGCTCTGCATCGTCGGCGCGGTCACCGCGCCGGAGCGGTTCGTCGACGTCGACAACGTGCTGACCATCCTGCGGCTGGCCGCGGTCGTCGGCGTCGTGAGCATCGGCATGACGTTCGTGATCATCGGGGGCGGGATCGACCTGTCGGTGGGCGCGCTGGTCGCGCTCTCGTCGGTGTGGGCGACCACGCTGGCCACCCAGGCCATGGCCGAGGACACCCACTGGATCGTCATGGTCTTCACCGCGGTGGCGGTCGGTGCCGGGGCGGGGCTGGTCAACGGGATCGTCATCGCCTACGGGCGGCTGGTGGCCTTCATCGCCACGCTGGCCATGCTCGCCGCCGCCCGCGGCCTGGCCGAGATCATCGCCAACCGCCGCACCCAGATCGTGCAGAACGAGGGCTTCCTCGACTTCTTCGGCGGCGACGTCCTCGGCATCCCGATGCTGGTGATCATCTGGGCGCTGGTGTCGATCGCCGGCTGGATCCTGCTCAACCGCACCACCTTCGGCCGGCACACCTTCGCCGTCGGCGGCAACGCCGAGGCCGCCCGGCTGGCCGGCATCCGCGTGCAGTGGCACACCCTCAAGCTCTACGTGCTCTCCGGGATCACCTGCGGCATCGCCGCGGTGATGCTGATGGCGCGGACGACCACCGGCAGCTCGACCCACGGCACGCTGCTCGAGCTCGAGGTGATCGCCGCCGTCGTCATCGGCGGCACGCTGCTCACCGGTGGCCGCGGCACGATCGTCGGCACCGTCCTGGGCGTGCTGATCTTCGTCACGCTCGGCAACATCTTCACGCTCAACAACCTGTCCAGCTCGGTCCAGGCGGTCGCGCGCGGCGTCATCATCGTCGTCGCCGTCCTGCTCCAGATGCGGCTGGCCGAGGGCCGCGGCGGCGGATCCGGCTGGTTCTCCCGCCTCCGCTCCGGCCGCGGCGAGTCGTCCTCCGGCGGACCGGTCGCCGGGGGCACCCCGGCCGGTGCCGTGGCCGGCGGCACGAGCGTGCCCGGCGCCCCCGGCGGCGACCGGCCCGGCTCCACCCACTGACCCCACCCCACCGAACCCTGCCGGCGACCCGCCGGAGAAGGCACCCCGAGGAGAAGAACATGTCTGCAGCGAGGCAGCGCCCCTACCGTCGCCTGATGTCCACCGCGGTCGCCCTGGCCGGCGCGACCGTGCTCGTCGCGGGCTGCACCAGCAACGAGCCCGAGACCTCCGCCTCGGAGGGCGGTGGCGGGGACGCGGTCGCCAGCTCGAACGACGAGGTCGGCGAGACCGTCCGGATCGGGTTCTCGGCCCCGGCCGCCGACCACGGCTGGATGGCCGGCATCACCGAGGCCGCCCGGGCCGAGGCCGAGAACTACGAGGACGTCGACCTCATCGTCGCCGAGGGCACGAACGACGTCAGCACGCAGATCAGCCAGGTCGAGACCTTCATCAACGAGGGCGTCGACGCGATCGTGCTGCTGCCCTTCGACGGTGCCGCGATGACCCCCGTCGCGCTGCAGGCGATGGAGGCCGGCATCCCGGTCATCAACGTCGACCGCGAGTTCAACAGCCCGTTCGCCGCCCGCGCCACCATTCTGGGTGACAACTACGGCATGGGCGTCTCCGCCGGCACGTACATCTGCGAGCAGGTGGGCGACAACCCCGACGCCGTCGTCGCCGAGATCGCCGGCATCGACTCGCTGCCGCTGACCCAGGACCGCAGCCAGGGCTTCGCCGACGCGCTCGCCGACTGCGGCCTCGACGTCGACAACCGTGTCGCGGCGGACTTCACCGTCGAGGGTGGCGAGGAGGCCGCGGCCAACCTGCTCCAGGCCGCGCCGCAGATCGACGCCCTGTGGAACCACGACGACGACCAGGGCGTCGGCGTCCTCGCCGCGATCAGCAACGCCGGCCGGGACGAGTTCATCATGGTCGGTGGCGCCGGCTCGGCGAACGCGATGCGCGAGATCCAGTCCGGTGACTCCGTGCTGCAGGCGACCGTCATCTACCCGCACACCCAGGCCGCCGACGGCATCGCGCTGGCCCGCCTGGTCGCGCAGGGCAAGTCGCTGTCGGACCTGGTCTCGCCCGAGGTCCCGCGCGAGATCGTCCTCAACGCCCCCGTCGTCACCTCGGAGAACGTCGAGGACTACATCGACCGCGCGTTCGAGTCCTGATCCGTCGACGGCGCGGCAGGGGAGCGCCCGCGTTCCCCTGCCGCGCCACCTCCGCTGGGAGAAGCACATGACCCCCACCCTCGGCATCGGGCTGGTCGGCTACGCGTTCATGGGCGCGGCCCATTCGCAGGCCTGGCGCACCGCCCCTCATTTCTTCGACCTGCCGCTGCGTCCGGAGCTGGCGGTGCTGGCCGGCCGTGATCCGGCCGGGGTGGCTGCGGCCGCCGAGCGGCTGGGCTGGTCGAGCACCGAGACCGACTGGCGTCGGGTGATCGAGCGTGAGGACGTGGACCTGGTCGACGTCTGCACGCCCGGGAACACCCACGCGGAGATCGCGATCGCCGCGCTGGAGGCCGGCAAGCACGTGTTGTGCGAGAAGCCGCTGGCCAACTCCGTGGCCGAGGCCGAGGCGATGGCCGAGGCCGCGGCGAAGGCGGCGGCGCGCGGTGTGCGGTCGATGGTCGGGTTCACCTACCGGCGGGTGCCGGCGGTGGCGCTGGCCCGCACGCTGGTCGCCGAGGGGCGGCTGGGGGAGATCCGGCACGTGCGGGCGCAGTACCTGCAGGACTGGATCGCCGATCCGGCCGCGCCGATGTCGTGGCGGCTGGAGAAGGACAAGGCCGGCTCCGGGGCGCTGGGTGACATCGGGGCGCACATCGTCGACCTGACCCAGCACATCACCGGGCAGGCCCTCACCGGCGTCAGCGCGATGCTGGAGACGTTCGTGACCGAGCGGCCGCTGCCCACCGAGACCGGCAAGCTGGGCGGGGTCGGCGGCTCGGAGACGGGGCGGGTCACGGTGGATGACGCCGCGGTGTTCCTGGGCCGGTTCACCGGCGGGGCGCTGGGCGTGTTCGAGGCCACCCGGTTCGCGCTGGGCCGCAAGAACGGCATCCGCCTCGAGATCAACGGGTCGCGGGGCAGCCTGGCGTTCGACTTCGAGGACATGAACGTCCTGGAGTTCTTCGACGGCGACGAGCCCGCCGCGACCGCCGGCTTCCGCCGGATCATCGTCACCGAGCCCGAGCACCCCTACGTGGGTGCCTGGTGGCCGGCCGGGCACGGCCTGGGCTACGAGCACGGCTTCACCCACCAGGTCGTGGACCTGGTCACCGCCATCGCCGCCGGCGAGGACCCGGCGCCGTCGTTCGCCGACGGCCTGCAGGTGCAGCGGGTGCTCGACGCCGTCGAGCGCAGCGCCGCGGACAGCTCGCGCTGGACCCCGATCCGAGGAGAGAACTGATGCCCCGTCCGGTCACCCTGTTCACCGGCCAGTGGGCCGACCTGCCCTTCGAGGAGATGTGCCGGCTGGCCTCCGGGTGGGGCTACGACGGCCTGGAGATCGCCTGCTGGGGCGACCACCTCGACGTCGAGCGCGCCGCGAACGACGACGCCTACGTGGCCGAGAGGCTCGCGCTGCTCGACAAGCACGGCCTGAAGGTGTGGACCATCTCCAACCACCTCAACGGCCAGGCCGTCTGCGACGACCCGATCGACGAGCGGCACCGCGGCATGGTGCACCCCCGGGTGTGGGGCGACGGCGACCCCGAGGGCGTGCGGCAGCGGGCCGCCGAGGAGATGAAGCTGACCGCCCGCGCGGCGGCCAGGCTGGGCGTGGACACCGTCGTGGGCTTCACCGGCAGCAAGATCTGGAAGACCGTGGCGATGTTCCCGCCGGTGCCCGAGTCGATGATCGACGCGGGCTACGCCGACTTCGCCGACCGGTGGAACCCGATCCTGGACGTGTTCGACGAGGTCGGGGTGCGGTTCGCCCACGAGGTGCACCCCTCGGAGATCGCCTACGACTACTGGACCACCGTGCGCACCCTGGAGGCGATCGGGCACCGGGAGGCGTTCGGGCTGAACTGGGACCCGTCGCACTTCGTGTGGCAGGACCTGGACCCGGTCGGCTTCCTGTGGGACTTCAAGGACCGCATCTACCACGTCGACTGCAAGGACGCCAAGAAGCAGGTCGGCAACGGCCGCAACGGCCGGATGGGCTCGCACCTGCCCTGGGCCGACCCCCGCCGCGGCTGGGACTTCGTCTCCACCGGGCACGGCGACGTCCCGTGGGAGGCCTGCTTCCGGATGCTCAACACCATCGGCTACGACGGGCCCATCTCCGTGGAGTGGGAGGACGCCGGCATGGACCGCCTCGTCGGCGCCCCCGAGGCGCTGGAGTTCGTGCGCCGGCTCGCCTTCGACCCGCCGTCGGCCGCCTTCGACGCCGCCTTCTCCAGCGGCAGCTGAGCTCTCCCGCACTCGCGCCGGGATCAGGGCACCTGATCACCGGGCGTCCTCCCACACCGTCGGCGGTGGGGGAGGACGCGCTGCGGTGCGGGAGGACCGGCGGGGCGACCGGAGACGTCCGGCCGCGCCCCCGGTGGCACGGGTGGCGACTCGTCGTCATGTCATCCGGCCGACATGACGACGAGTCGACATCCCGCCGTGGTCAGCGGCCCCGGCGGGAGCGGGCGCTGAACGAGGCGGCCGACGTCGTGCCGGCCCGGGCGGCGAGCTCGGCGCGGGTCCGCGCCGGGCCGCTCGCCCGGCCGGAGCCCGACCCGCCGCCGCGACCGGACGAACCGGCCGGCTTGGCCGAGGCCGAACCCGAGCCGGAGCCGCCGCGGCGACGCCGGCCACCGCCGGACCCCTGCGGCTGCGGCTCCGGCGCGGGCGCCGGCTCCACGTAGGGGGCCTCCGGGCCGGTGAGCTCCGCGATCTCCGGGGAACCCGGCCGCACCTGGCTGGTCACCGGGCTGATCCCGGCCTGGCGGGTGAGCGTGCGGACCTCGCCCACCATGTCGGGGGTGGTGATGGTGACGACGGTGCCGCCGGCGCCGGCGCGGGCGGTGCGGCCCGAGCGGTGCAGGTAGGCCTTGTGCTCCGTCGGCGGGTCGACGTGCACGACCAGCGCGACGTCGTCGACGTGGATGCCGCGAGCGGCGATGTCGGTCGCGCACATCACCCGGCTGGTGCCGTTGCTGAACGCCTCGAGGTTGCGCTCGCGGGCGTTCTGGCTGAGGTTGCCGTGCAGGTCGACCGCGGGGATGCCCGAGGCGGTGAGCTGCTTGGCCAGCTTCTTGGCCTGGTGCTTGGTGCGGGTGAACAGCACGCTGCGGCCCAGGCCGGCGGCGAGCTGGCGGACGACCTCGGGCTTGTCGGCGGCCTGCACGTGGAAGACGTGGTGGGTCATCGTGCTGACCGGGGCGACCGCCGGGTCGACCGAGTGCGTCACCGGGCTGCTCAGGTAGCGCTTGACCAGCACGTCCACGCCGTTGTCCAGGGTGGCGGAGAACAGCAGCCGCTGGCCCGTCTTCGGGGTGCGGTCCATGAGCCGCTTGACGCCGGGGAGGAAGCCCAGGTCGGCCATGTGGTCGGCCTCGTCGAGCACGGTGATCTCGACGCCGCCGAGGTCGCAGTGCCCCTGGCCGATGAGGTCCTCGAGCCGGCCCGGGCAGGCGATGACGACGTCGACGCCCTTCGCCAGGGCCTGCACCTGCGGGTTCTGCCCGACGCCGCCGAAGATCGTGGTGGCGTTCATGCCGAGCGCGCGGGCCAGGGGGTCGACGACGGCGAAGACCTGGTTGGCCAGCTCGCGGGTCGGCACCAGCACCAGCGCGCGGGGGCGTCGGGGCTGCCGGCGGCCGTCGGAGGCGGCGAGCCGGGCGACCAGCGGGATGGAGAAGGCCAGGGTCTTGCCCGAGCCGGTGCGCCCGCGGCCGAGGACGTCGCGGCCGCCGAGGCTGTCGGGCAGCGTCGCGACCTGGATGGGGAACGGCGCGGTGATGCCGCTGGCCGAGAGCACCTCGACCAGCGGAGCGGGGACGCCGAGGGCGTCGAAGGTGGTGTCGGTCGGCAGGACGGTGGCGTCGTCGCCGGCGGGGACGACGGGCGGCGCCGGGACGGCGGCGGGGGTCTGCGCGGCGGCCTGCTGCTCGCCGGCGGGGCGGGGTCCGGTGCCCCGGCCGCGGCCGCCACGGCGCCGGCGAGCAG